>JBEKNM010000295.1:0-5902 GCA_049522835.1 Mycobacterium sp. | reverse complement strand
CGATGCCCAGGCCTTTAACAGGTGCGTCCGGCGCTGCGGCCTGCGTGGTCTGCTCCGCCGCTGGTGCCTCAGCAGGTTCCTCAGCAGGCGCCGCGGGAGGCTGAGTCGGCGCGCTCGGCGCGGCGGCCTCTTTGGCGGCCGTGCCCTTCGCCGGTAATTTCGCCTTGTCGTAGTCGAGCGACCCGAGCAGGATCTGGGCCACATCAAGCACCTCGACGCCGCTGCGACCGGCCTCTTCCTGCCTGTCGTTGACACCGTCGGTGACCATCACCCGGCAGAACGGGCAGGCGGTGGCGATCGTTGCGGCGTTGGTGGCCAGCGCCTCGTCGACGCGTTCGTGGTTGATCCGCTTGCCGATGTGTTCTTCCATCCACATGCGCGCGCCGCCCGCGCCGCAGCAGAAGCTGCGCTCGGCGTGGCGCGGCATTTCGGTGAGGTTTGCCCCCGCGGCCCCGATCAGCTCGCGTGGCGCTTGATATTCCTTGTTGTGCCGACCCAGGTAGCACGGGTCGTGATAGGTGATGTCTTGAGAAACCGGCGTGACCGGCACCAGCTTCTTGTCGCGCACCAGCCGGTTGAGCAGCTGGGTGTGGTGCAACACGGTGTAGTTGGCGCCCAGTTGCCGATATTCCTTGCCTATGGTGTTGAAGCAGTGCGGACAGGTGACGACGATCTTGCGGTCGACGGTCTCCACGCCCTCGAACAGCCCGTCCAGGGTTTCGACGGCCTGCTGGGCCAGTTGCTGGAACAGGAACTCGTTGCCCGACCGGCGCGCCGAGT
Source organism: Mycobacterium sp. (assembly GCA_049522835.1). GTDB lineage: Bacteria > Actinomycetota > Actinomycetes > Mycobacteriales > Mycobacteriaceae > Mycobacterium. The sequence continues at coordinate 5,122 of JBEKNM010000295.1, read as the reverse complement.
CGCCGTTGCAGGTTTCCCCGGTGCCCAGCACCAGGTACTTCACCCCCGCGATCGCCAGCAGTTCGGCGACGGCTTTCGTGGTCTTCTTGGCTTTGTCGTCGTAGGCGCCCGCGCAGCCCACCCAGAACAGGTATTCGTAGCCGTCGAAGCTGTCGACGTCCTCGCCGTATACCGGGACGTCGAAGTCCACCTCGTCGATCCAGTTGGTCCGGTCCCCGGCGTTCTGCCCCCACGGGTTGCCCTTGGTCTCCAGGTTCTTGAACAGCGTGGACAGCTCCGAGGGGAACTCCGACTCCATCATCACCTGGTAGCGGCGCATATCAACAATGTGATCGACGTGCTCGATGTCAACCGGGCACTGCTCGACGCAAGCGCCGCAGGTCACGCATGACCACAGCACGTCGGGATCGATCACTCCGCCCTGTTCCGCGGTGCCGACCAGTGGGCGGGTCGCCTGCTCGGGCCCGTGCCCGGGTACCCGGCCGAACCCGGACTCCGGCACGTGGTGGCCCTCTTCCTTGGTGGTCTCGAGGTCAAGGCCCTCAAGTGGCTCCACTGTCTTGTCGCCCAGGATGTAGGGCGCCTTCGCCATCCAGTGGTCGCGCAGGTCCATGATGACGAGCTTGGGCGACAGCGGCTTGCCGGTGTTCCACGCCGGGCATTGCGACTGGCAGCGCCCGCACTCGGTACAGGTGGCGAAGTCGAGCATGCCCTTCCAGGTGAAGTCCTCGATCTTGCCGCGGCCGAAGACATCGTCCTCGCCGGGGTCCTCGAAATTGATTGGCTTGCCGCCGGATTCCATCGCCAGCAGCGGGCCCAACCCGTCGGGCAGCCGCTTGAAGATGACGTTGATCGGCGCCAGGAAGATGTGCAAGTGCTTGGAGTGCAACACGATCAGCAGGAAGGCCAGCATGACGCCGATGTGCAGCATGAGCGCGACGGTCTCGATGATCTCGTTGGTGCTTTGACCCAACGGATGCAGCAGTGCGCCCATGGCGTGTGAGAAGAAAGCGCCCCGGCCGTAAGGGAAGTCGTCGCCAAGGGCATTCACTGACGCCCCGCGGAAGACGGCGTAAGTCCAGATGACGTTGAAGATCATGAACAAGATCAGCCACGCGCCGCCGGTGTGTGAACCATAGAAACGGGACGCGCGCCCGTATTCTTTTGGCTCGCTGCGCAATCGGATGATCGCGAAGGTGACGATGCCGCTCAGCACGGCCAGCGCGAAGAAGTCCTGCAGGGCACCCAGCGCGTCCCAGCGGCCGATGATCGGGATATGGAAGTTCGGCTGGAAGAGCACACCGTAGGCCTCGATGTAGACCGTGAGCAGGATGAAGAAGCCCCACATGGTGAAGAAGTGCGCTAAACCTGGCAGCGACCATTTCAACAGGCGCCGTTGCCCGAGCACCTCAGTGACTTGAGTCCAGATCCGGGTGCCCACATTGTCGGTGCGCCCAGTGGCCGGCTGGCCGGACATGATCAGCTTGAACAGCCACAAGACCCGCCGCGCAGCGAACGCGGCCACGACCACCGTCATGCCCAGGCCGAGTATCAGTCTGATGAGCGTCTGTGTGGTCACAGAAGATCTCTCCAATGCATCGTCACTCAGCGAAACCCTTTCGATCTCTGGCCAGCCAATAGTGACATCCGTGTGGCTTTCGACGCGAGACAGGCTCCCCTAACCTGCTGTTCACCCGTGCCCCTGGCCTGCGGTTCACTGCTCCGGAGCCAGCATGGCGCGCAGCATGGACAACATCTCGGAACGTGAGCTGGCGCCGAGCCGACGGCGGATACGGGCAACGTGGTGCTCGACGGTCTTGGCCGAGATGAACAATTGCCCGCCGATGTCGCGGTAGGGCATCCCCAACAGCAGCAGCGCGGCGACTTCGCGTTCGCGGTCGGACAGCCGCGAGCCTGCCGGTGGCAGCTGCGGCGCCGACGGGGCACCGGCCGCCAGCTCGGCGCCTGGCACCCCGCTCGGAGTCTCGGTCGCGGCTGTGTCCGCCTTGAGGCCCATCTCGAGGTCCCGGGCCAGTTGCAGCATGGTCCCCGAGACCCGGCCGTCGGGCGTTTGCAGCGCGGCCTGACCGGCCAGCCGAGTCGCGTCCGAGGTCAACCCGACGTGCGACAGCGATCGGGCCGCGGCGGTGACCTCGTCCACGGCCACCTGGTTGGCCAGGACTCGCAGCCAAGTTCGGCCGGCACCGGAGAGTGCTCGTGCGAGGGTGCTGTCGCCCGCGGCCGCGCTGAGGGCCTGTCCGTGCGGTGCGATCGACTCCGGCGAGTTGGCGAGGATTCCCGCGTGCACCCCGGCCCAATGCAGTGGCACCGACCACAAACTCGGGTTGCCCAGCGATTCCAACAGGGCGAACGCCTGATCCAACGTGTGCCGCAGCTGGTCAACTTGGCGCATCCGCGCTGCGGCGACCCACAATTCCCCCACGGGCAGCAGCGCGAATAGATCGACGGAGTGCTCGGCAAGCACTTCCATGGCCGCGCTCCAATGTTTTTGCAGCGCGCCCGCGTCGCCGCTGCGCCGCGCGATCGCGGTCTGCAGCGCCGCCGCCCACAATGCATCGCGTCGGTGCAGCCCAGCGGAGCCAGCCGCAACGACGTCCGCGCCGGCCGACGGCAATTGCCCGTCCTGCATCTTGATCCAGCCGCCCAATAGCAAGTGACGACGCTCGAACAGCACGTCGCCGCGGGCGCGTACGGCGCGGCCGATCACGCTGCGGGCGCGGACCGGATCGCCCCCGTGAATCGCGGCCAAGGCAATCAGCGCGGCAGGGCTGTCCGGGAGGACTTCGCTGCTAGGTTGTGCGGCCCCAATGGCCTGGCCGAGTTTTGCCATCGCTGCTGGATACGGCTGGTCCATGGTGCGCAGTAGGCCTTCGGCGAGACTGCGTGAGGTTCGCGCGGCCATTGTTGGCGGGCCGACGTCCTTGAGGTGCAGGGCGACGCGCGCGTTCGCGAGGTCGCCGGTGGCGGCGAGGACGATCGCTGCCGCCGCGCCGACGACGGCGTACGGGTGGGGGCCCAGCCAGCCGAACAACTCTGCCGCCTGACTTGCGTTGCCGTCATGTGCCGCAACGCTGGCCGCGATCCGGACCGCCGCGGCGCGTTCGGCGGAATCCGAGGAGCTGAGCAGATTGTCGGCCAGTGCCGCCGCGGCCGGGCAGTCACCGCTGAGGGCCAACGCGTCGGCGAGTCGTGATGTCAGCCCCTCGGCGCCGGCGTCGACCGCCGCTTGGTACAGCCGGGCGGCCGCTGGCTGGCCGCGTGCCGCTGCGGCCTGCCGCGCGACGATGCCGGCCAACCTGTCGTCTCGGAGCCCGTGTTCTGCGAGTCGCAACGCGAGCTCCGCCGATACCGTCGACATGTCGAGTTGTGAACGCATGAGGGTGGTTTCGACCTCGTGATGGTGCGCATTGCCCACGATCTGGGCGACCGCGCTATGCACAGACTGCAGGAATTTCGTGCTGTGCGACGGCTCGATGAGTCCGCTGGCGCGTGCTCGATCGACCAGCCGGCGGGCGTCTGCTGTCGAAATCCCCAGTGCCGCGGCCACATCGGTGGTCCCTAAGCCTTGGGCCAGCGACATGATGAGCAGGGCGTCCAAGGTGGGCTCGTCGAGCCGGCGCAATCGCTCGATCAGTGCGAACTTGGTTGTCTGCGCTGGGGATTTCGCCCCGTCGGCGACTGCATGCACCAGGAACGGCAGTCCCGCGGTGCAGTGCAGCAGATGCTCAGCGACCGGTAGCGGACCGAGCGATATGCGTGGTCGGTCCCGTTCGATGGCCACGATCAGTTCCCCCAGGTGCTCCTGGGGTTCGGCGGCCACCACGACCGTGGCGTGGGGGTCCGCCACGCGCGCGATGAGCCCCAGTAGTTCTGCCTCGGTCAGCAGGTGGGCATCGTCGACAACCAACGCTGCGTCGGGCGGATCATCGGTGCGGGGCGGACGCGCCAGCACGGTCAGGCCGGCACGGGTCAGCCCGTCGCGGGCGGCGGCGAGAACGGTGGTTTTGCCGGTTCCGACTCCGCCGCTGATCAAGAGCTTGGCCGGTACCGTCGCGGCGTTGGCGAGGGCCGAGATGGCGGATGCGGCGGGCTGGGACACGGGCGCATCGCGCACATTGCGCGAACCCCGCTCCCAACCCCAGGGCTGGCCAGCCATCCCCGTAACCCTAGCCTTCCCCTAACGCCATACCCCCTAATGATGCCGTAGAGCTGGTGGGTTGCGCACCGATCACACCGCGGGCCGTAGCCGATAGCATCTGAAGGGTGCGGCAAGGAGGTGTGTGATGGCAAACTCGTTGCTTGATTTCGTGATCTCACTTGTGCGCGATCCTGACGCGGCCGCACGGTACGCGGCAAACCCTGCGCAGTCGATCGCTGATGCTCATCTTACCAACGTGACCAGCACAGACGTGAGCAATCTGATCCCGATGGTGTCGGATTCGCTCTCGATGGCTAATCCCGGCGCTAATAGCCCGGGATCGTTGGTCGCTGACCACGGCAACGTTTGGGCGAGCGGCGCGGCCGCGGCTGCGCTTGACTCATTCTCGCCACAACCTGCTGCGGGTGTCGTCGATCATCACGGGCCGGCAAGCAACGTGATCAGCCCGCCGTCGACCCCGGCGCCCAGCCAAGTACCGACCGATCCGGACCCCCTGGGGATTGATCCGCATGAGCCGTCAGTGCTGCTCACCGGTGCGGAGGTGCCTGACAGCCCGGTTAACCATGGCGTCTTCCCGGCAGATGATCCGGGTGCCTGGGACCACTCTGTTATCCACCCGCACGCCGTCGAACCTGATCACCATGGTTTCGGTATCCACGGCTGACGTCCGTTCGTAGATCGGCGTCGCTGGTGTCCCAGAATGGTCCGTGACTAGGCCTGTGACGTGCTGGAATGTTGTTGGTTAGGGGCTGGGGCCAACATTCGTACGGGGCCTCTAGAAATCCCCTAATCCCCTAATAAGGCAGTCTGGTCGATCCCGGTGGGTACCCGATCAGCTGGGGGATTCGGCCCCGATTCGGAGCGGGAGCGGAATCCATACCGTGGATCTCAAGACGCCGGTTAGGCCGGCGAAGAGCTTCATCGATGTTGAAGGGAGTTGAT
>JBEKNM010000294.1:0-5912 GCA_049522835.1 Mycobacterium sp. | reverse complement strand
CGCGTGCCCCACCGGATCCCACCGAATCAGCGATTGCACTGTCGGGATGGATGATTCGGCGACCACCGTGACCACGCCGCCGTCACCGCGGGCCCGCACCAATGCCGCGGCGGTCATCCAGCGCCACAGCGCGTCCTCGGCCGCCCGCAGATCCTGCCGGCCCAGCAGCGCCCAGGTGTCCAGCAGCAGCGCCGCCCCGTATCCGCCTGGCGCCCGAGGTTCGGCACCTGGCGTGGCGACCACAAGCGCCGGGCCGGCGTCGACCTCCAGCACAATGGAGTCACCCGCCGAGGTGATGACCGGCGTGCCGGCGAACGCCCGGCCGAGCTCTTCAGCAGTGCGCCGGGCCCCGACCACCACGGCGCGTACCGCATCCGACCCGCAGCGCGTGCACCGCGGCGTCGGTTCGGCGCGGCCGCACCAGCGGCAAATCGTGCCCATGGCACGCTCCTGTAGCGATAGCGGACCGGTGCAGTGCCGACAACGGGCGATGGTGCGGCAGCGTCCACAGGCCAGCGACGGTACATAGCCACGCCGCGGCACCTGCACCAGGACCGGTGCGCCAGCCTGAAGCGCCGACCGGGCAGCGCGCAGGGCAATAGACGGGATTCGTGCGGTGCGGGCCGCCGGATCGCGTTCTTCGGCGTATCCGCTGTCGTCGAGGGCCACCACCCGCGGTGTGCGCGCACGCACCACCGGCCGTGCTGCGACGACGTCGTGCGCCCATCCGCTGCGCACCAACGCGTGAGCCTCGGCGGTTCGGGCGTAACCACCGATCAGTGCCGCACACCGCGCCTGATGCGCGCGCAGCATCGCCACCTCGCGGGCATGCGGGTACGGTGCCCGTGGCTCGGCCAGGGTGTCATCAGCGTCGGCCCAGACCATGACCAGACCCAGGTCGCTCAGCGGCGCGAACACCGCACTGCGGGTGCCGATCACCAGGCGCGCGCTACCCCGCAGCGCCGCGAGCCAACGCCGGTAGCGTGCGGCCGGTCCCAGGCCCGCCGAAAGGGCCACCACGCTGTGCTCATCGATTCGGGTGGTCGCGGCCTGCCACAGCGTGTCCACATCCCGCTGATCGGGCACGATCGCCAGCGCCGCTTTTCCGGTACGTATGGTCTGCGCGGCGGCCTCGGCGAATCGGTCCGCCCACAGCTCACCCGGTAGTGCCTGCCAGACGGCGCGCGCGGCGCGAGACTCGGTCAGTGCGGCCAGGAACTGTCCGCCGCGGCCGTAGACCTCCCAGCCCGACGGGTCCACCGGCGCTGGAACCAACGGGACCGGCAGAGCCGGTATCGGCGCGGGCTCCCGCTCCACCCTGGCATGTCGGGCCGGCACCGCCAGCCGCAAAACGTCCGGCCGGGTCCCCGCATAGCGCGCCGCCACCGCGTCGACCAAACGGCGGATTTCCGCGGTGAGCACCGGTTCGGCAGACACGACGCGATCCAGCCAGCCCAGCTTGCCGGAGTGATCGGTGTCGTTGCGGCGCTCCAGCACGAACCCGTCGACCAGCCGTCCGTGAAACCGCACCCGTACCCGCACCCCCGGCTGGGCATCGTCGGATTGCTCGGCCGACACCAGATAGTCGAACTCGCGATCCAGGTGCGGCACTGACAGCATCGGCAGCACCCGGGCGATCGGCTCCACCTCGACCGGCGTGCGCGCGGTACCGGCCCGGTTCACGGCGCCCTCGAGTCACGAGATACGTTGCTAAACAGCATCTTTACCTTGACCTCGGGCCCGGGTGCTCGGGACCGGGCAGCCGGGTCACACCGTACCGACAACCACCGACAGCTACGCTTCGGCGGACTCAGCGGCGTCAGCAGGAGTGTCAATGGGGGCGTTAACGGGGTCCTCTCGACCGAAAAAGAAGCCGGCCGTGATCAGGATCTGGGCCGCGGCGTACAGCCACCAGGTCGGCACCGCCAATGCGTCGTTGTCCAGGATGAACCGGCCGATGGCGATCATCGCGTCCGACCCCGCAAAGCAAAGCGCCCCCACGGCAGCCCAGATCGTCGGCAGCCGGGCCAACAACGCCGCGCACACCATCACTGTCAGCACCAGGATGTAGAGGGTCACCGGAAGGGTCACCTTGTCGCGGCCCAGGTGCGGCCAGACCCAAGCGAGCAGCACTATGGACGCCAGGCACATCAGGACCACGGCAGCGATGCGCGGGCGCGACGGTAACCGCCGCTTGCTCACCAGCGGGAGCAACGCGTTCAAGAAACACAAATGCGCCAACAGGAACGCGCCCAGCCCGAAGACGAATGACTGAGTCCACCATGGGATCGCCAACAGAAAGTCGCCGACGGCCGACAGCAGCAGCGCCGCCATCAGCCACCGCCGCTCATGGAGGATGGGGTGCACGGCCGCGGCTGCGGTCAGCAATATCGCCATCAGCGCCTTGAAGGGCGGCTGCAGAATCCAATGGCCGGTCAGCTCGGTTCCCGGTGGCGAACGCAACGCGATCACGGTCAAATAGACGCCGTAGGACAGGCCCGCCCAGCCGGCCACCACCCATCCGGCAGCCACCATGCGGGGTGCGTAGGGTACCTCCATGCCCAGCCTCGACAAAAAAGCCGACGAGAAACTTGCTATCGACCCCATCTTGCTGAAGGTACTGGATGCGGTTCCGTTCCGGCTATCAATGGACGACGGGATCGACGCAGCGCGGCAGCAGTTGCGCGACCTGCCCCGCCGGCCGGTGCACCCCGAGCTGCGCGTCGAAGACCGGGCCATCCAGGGACCGGCGGGCCCGATCGCCATCCGCGTCTATTGGCCGCCAACTGATCCCGGCGACCAGCGGGTACCGCCCGTCGTCGTGTATTTCCACGGTGGCGGCTTCGTCGTCGGCGACCTCGACACCCACGACGGCTCGTCCCGCCAGCACGCGGTAGGCGCGGACGCAGTCGTGGTGTCGGTCGACTACCGGTTAGCGCCCGAGCACCCCTATCCCGCCGCCATCGAAGACGCTTGGGCCGCAACACTCTGGGTCGCCGATCACGGTGCCGAGATCGGTGCCGACACCAAGCGGATGGCCGTCGCAGGCGATTCGGCGGGCGGAAACATCGCCGCGGTGATGGCGCAGCGTGCCCGCGACAGCGGCAGTGAAAATGACAACGCCGCACCGCCAATCGCGTTCCAGCTGTTGTGGTACCCCGCCACGCTATGGGACCCGTCGCTGCCGTCGTTCTCCGAAAACGCCGCCGCACCGATACTTGACGTCAAGGCCGTCGCCACGTTCTCCCGTTGGTACGCAGGCGAAATCGACATGTCCGACCCACCGCCGGGAATGGCGCCGGGGCGGGCGACGAACCTGGCCGGCCTGGCGCCTGCCTACATCGGCGTAGCTGGTTACGACCCGCTGCGCGATGACGGCATACGGTACGGAGAGCTGCTGGCCGCTGCCGGTGTTCCCGTCGAGGTACATAACGCCGAGACGATGGTGCACGGCTATATCGGCTACGCCGGTGTGGTGCCTGCCGCCACTGCCGCGCTCGAACGTGGGCTGGCAGCATTGCGGACTGCGCTGAGCACTGGTTTCGGCCCCTAGATTTGGCAATGCGTACGGTAAGTCCATGACGGAGCCGATCACCACCCGACCCGACCTCGATCCGACGCTCAAGATGCTGCTCGATGCGGTACCGCTGACCTTCACCGTGGCCGACGGCGTCGAGGTCGCACGCGAGAAGCTCAGCCTGCTCAAAGCGCCGCCGGAAATGCTTCCGGACCTGCGGATCGAGGAGCGAACCGTCGGCTACGGCGACCGCGCCGACATCCCTGTGCGGATCTACTGGCCGCCCACCGAAGCCACCGACAAGAGCCTGCCCGTCGTGGTCTTCTACCACGGCGGCGGCTGGTCAATCGGCGACCTGGACACCCACGATCCCCTCGCCCGCGCGCACGCCGTCGGTGCGGAGGCCATCGTGGTGTCCGTCGACTACCGCCTTGCCCCGGAGCATCCGTACCCGGCCGGGATCGACGACAGCTGGGCGGCTTTACAGTGGGTCGGCGAGCACGTCACCGAGCTTGGCGGTGACCCGAGCCGGATCGCCGTCGCCGGTGATTCCGCGGGCGGCAACATCGCAGCGGTGATGGCGCACCTGGCTCGCGACAATGTCGATAATGGAGGACCCGCGCTGGCATTCCAGCTGTTGTGGTATCCGTCGGTCACCGGAGACCTGTCGCTGCCGTCCTTCGCCGAGAACGCCGACGCACCCGTCCTGGACCGCGACGTCATCGACGCGTTTCTGGTGTGGTACGCGCCAGGCCTCGACATCAGTGACCCCACGGCGCTGCCTGCCACCCTCGCCCCGGCTAACGCCGCTGACCTGTCCGGTCTGCCTCCCGCCTTCATCGGCACCGCCGAACACGACCCGCTCCGAGATGACGGAGCCCGCTATGCCGAGCTGCTCAAGGCCGCCGGTGTCCCCGTGGAGTTGTGCAACGAGCCGACCATGATGCACGGCTACGCCAGCTTTGCGTTGGTGGTGCCCGCCGCCGCTGAGGCCACCAACCGGGGACTGGCGGCGCTGAAGAAAGCGCTGCATCCCTAAGGCGGCCGCTGAGCGGCCGGCCTTCGGCGCCAGCAGCTCGCGGCGGAGCTAGATTGCGCGCTTGAGGTCGTCGACCTTGTCCAGCTGCTCCCACGGCAGGTCGATGTCGGTGCGGCCGAAGTGGCCGTACGCGGCGGTCTGCGCGTAGATCGGGCGCAGCAGGTCCAGGTCGCGGATGATCGCGCCGGGCCGCAGGTCGAACACCTCGGGCACGATCTTCTCGATCTTGACCGGGTCGACGATCGCCGTGCCGAAGGTCTCGACGAACAGGCCTACCGGAGCGGCCTTGCCGATGGCGTAGGCCACCTGGACCTCGACCCGCTCCGCCAGCCCGGCAGCGACGATGTTCTTGGCCACCCAGCGCATCGCGTACGCCGCCGACCGGTCCACCTTGGACGGATCCTTGCCGGAGAAGGCGCCGCCGCCGTGGCGGGCCCAGCCGCCGTAGGTGTCGACGATGATCTTGCGACCGGTCAGCCCCGCATCGCCCATGGGCCCGCCGAGAACGAACTTGCCGGTCGGGTTCACCAGCACCCGCACCGACGAGGCATCCAGGGTTTCGTGGCCCAAGTCGTCGAGCACGGTGTTGAGCACCTTCTCGCGGATATCGGGAGTCAGCGTGTTCTCCAGGTCGACATCCGCGGCGTGCTGGGTGGAGACGACCACGGTGTCCAGCCGCACCGGGACGTCGTCCTCGTATTCGATGGTGACCTGCGTCTTGCCGTCCGGACGCAGATACGGCAGCACTCCGTTCTTGCGGACCTCGGTCAGCCGCCGCGACAGCCGGTGGGCCAGCGCGATCGGCAGCGGCATCAGCTCGGGGGTGTCGTTGATCGCGTAGCCGAACATCAGGCCCTGGTCACCGGCGCCCTGGGAGTCCAGCGGATCGGCCGCGCCCTCCACCCGCGCCTCGTGGGCGGTGTCGACGCCCTGCGCGATGTCGGGCGACTGCGCGCCGATGCCGATGTTCACCCCGCACGACGCCCCGTCGAAGCCCTTGTCCGACGAGTCGTAGCCGATGTCCAGAATGCGGGCGCGGACCGTGTTGGTGATGTCCGCGAACGCCTCCTTCGCGGTCGTCGTCACCTCACCCACCACGTGTACCTGCCCGGTGGTGACCAGCGTCTCGACCGCGACGCGGGAGCGGGGGTCGTCCGCCAGCAATGCGTCGAGGACTGAGTCGCTGATCGCGTCACAGATCTTGTCGGGATGCCCCTCGGTCACCGACTCACTGGTAAACAGCCGACCCTTCTCGCTCACCCTGTCATCCTTCCCGTCAACCCGAACTAAAGTTTAGTTAGGCAAATTATTTTAACGCCTCTAACTCAACCGGCTCAGCCGGGCGATCGCAACTTG
>JBEKNM010000293.1:0-5914 GCA_049522835.1 Mycobacterium sp. | reverse complement strand
AGGGCTGGGAATCAGCAGCGAGATCACCGACCACGCGGTGACGCCGGCGGCGGCCAGCAGCAGTTGCGCCGGACCGAATTTTCCAGGTACCGCCAACGCCAAAGCGGCACCGATGGGCACCAGTGCGGCGATCGAAAGTGCCGTCCCAATGCCGGCCGAACGCGTCCGGACCAGCAAACCGGTCACAGCGGTGAGCGCCGCGATCGCACTGACTGCGACCAGTCCGGCAAGCCCACCGGTAGCGACCCGGTAGGTGACCGCCAAGCCGGTTGCCAGTAAAGCGACCGCTATTGCCGCGGCCAGCGCCCCGAGCTGGATGTGCGCTGCGCCCCAGGGCTTGCGCCTCGAGGTCGAGAAGATCACGGCGGCGTCGGCGATGTCCTCGACAATGCCCGGCGCGGCCGGGCCGATGGGCACCGGCTGCAACGCGAGCAGATCACCGTCGACTACGCCGACGGTATCCAGGCTGGCGTCCAGGCTGAACGGCGCGCCGCCGATGGGCGCCAGGCTCAGCTGCGAAAGCTCACCCCCGGTGTCCTCATTAAGGTCACCAGGGTCGCCTCCATGTCCGTTCTGGGCGACCGGAACCACCAAACGCTTTACTGCGGGCAGGATTTCACGTAGCGGCAACTCCGTCGGCAGGGCCATCTCCGTCAGCCTGCTGTCCGCGAGTACGGCTACGCGGACGACCGGCAGGACGGCGCCGGACGTCACTGGACCCTCGCGAAATGCTGGAGCCATTCCTTCGACATCGTGCTCTCTTCTCTATCTAGGACGACCGCGTCGTCTGCGCGGCCATGGTTTTCCTCATACAGCTTGGACGGAGAAATCTCGGGCCAGCCGCTGGTTGGGAAACCATTGGCCCTCGGACAAATTGGCGGTCAGCTGCTCGATCGCGACGGCGATGGCGAACGGTGCTCCCGGGCGAAACGTCGACACCCACTCGCCGTCGAATGCGCGGGACGGGCTGACCAGTAGCCGGCCCGCGGCGGTGTCGACGATGCTCACCCCGACCTCGGTGGTGGCGTGCCGGCCCTCGCGGTGGCAGCCGGCGACGATCTCGACATAGCTGCGCGGACCGGAGAAGACCGACTCCACTACTGGTCGTGCTGATTCCGGGATCCCCAGGTAGTCAAGGACTTCCGCCAGCGGCGTCCCAGACCGCAGCCGCTCGTCGGCCCGAGCGCCGACGCGTGTCGGCATGCTGAACTCGTCGAACTGCGCCGGTGGCTGCTTTGACAGGCCGACACTGAGGACCGGAACCAGCCCGAGTGGGTTGTCGATATCCATCGCGGTGAAGGTGATCAGCTGGGCGCTGCGCAACGCGACGATGGTTTTCGGGGTCCTACCGGTAGTGCCGTCACGCTGCGCGACGATGCCGCGCAACAGTTCGCCGGATTCCGCGGCCGCGGTGGGCCCCAGGTAGCGCAGGTCGAGCCATCGGTGCGGGAAGCACACGACTCTGATCCACTCAGCGACCGCCGCATTGACGGCACCGCTTTGCGACACCAGACCCATCCGGATCAGCTCGGCCTTCTGACGTTCGATGAACGCGTCCCGCTGCACAGCATCGGTGTAGGGGGTGGTGATCGCCAGCACCCACGGGAAGTTGCCCGCCCCAATGGTTTCGGCGATGAACCACGCGTGATCGACCGTCAGCTCGACGGCGTTCGGTTCAGCTTTCATTTGGATCCGTTATTCATCCGTGCAGAACTAGCCGCCCCATTTGGCGGCTTCGGCCGCGTCGCGGGCGTACATGGCCAGCGTGTTGCTCTCGTGGGTGCTCGACATCGCCTGATAGGCGCGCACCAGGTCTTCCATGGCCTGGTTCCACTGACCCTGCCAAACCTGATAGCTCATCCCCGTATCGCCCTGCCAGGCGTTGGACAGAGCTGCCTGTTCGCTGGCGATATCGGCGCCCAGCCCCTGCAAAGTGCCGGCATAGGCCGACATGTCCCCGGCGTGCCCCAACATGGCCGGGTAGTTGTACATGATCTGCGACATCACAAGTCCTTTCGCGGTTTACGATCTGGTCGGGTCAGAACCCGTTGTAGCCCGACGCGGCAGCGGCGTCGGCAGCCACATAGGTGCCGGCAGCGTCCCCGAGATTGGCCTGGGCGATATCGAGCAAGGTGTTGATCCGAGCAGCTACCTCCACAAAACGGGCATGCGCGGCCTGAAACGCCGCCGCCGACTCACCGACGTGAAACGCCTGCGCGGACAGCGCCTCCTGCTCGGCCTGGCCGATCGTGCTCCGCATCAACGCCGCCTTGGTGCTGAACGCCGTCTGCGAGGCCACCAGTTGCGGTATATGAGCGTCCAAAAGACTCATAGTGATTCCCTTCTTTTAGGATTCTTCTTCGAATTTCGGTTACTTGAGCTCATATCTCAGATGCCCGCCCCCCAAGTGGCGGCCGCCGCAGTGTCACCGGCGAGATAGCTTGCGCCGGCGTGGCCCACACCCACACCGGCACGGCCCAGCTCTTCAACACCTTGGGCCGCGACAACGGCGTGCTCCTGGCCTTGGGCACTGAACCCGGCTGCTGTCTGTAGCGACACGGGATCGGCCGCCGGTGGGACCACCGCGGTAATCAATGGAGCCGCCGCCGCATGCGCGGCCGCCAGCCGCGCTGTCAGCGCCTCCACCGCCGCGCTCGTCGCAGCCAGACCCTCCGGAACCACGCGCAACGTCATGTGAACTCCTTCTGTTGCGTTTCACTAACCATCGCGGCCTCACCGACTAACGGGTTGACCAACTGCACATATGTCGGACTGTCGCTGTCGCCCAACAGGATCGCCCGTCCGGCGGGCAACCGGCCGAATCGCTGGCCCCGGATCTTGCCGCTGTCCTGCGGGTTGCCCGCCAGCATCAAGGTGGTCGCCTGCAAGTCGTTGAAGCGGCGCAGCAACGGGCTGGTCATCAGCGCGTGTCCCGACCCGGTAGCGCGGGCTGTGACGATCACCCGCAGCCCCAGATCCCCGGCCTGCGAGAGTTGGCCGATGAGGCTGGTCCATGGCCGCTGGCCGACGTACGGTCCGCTCATCGCCGGCGAATCCGGTATCTGATCTACATCGTCGATGATCAGGTAGTGGGTGTGGCCCTGGTAGGTCCAGCGCGAGAGATCCGCTGCCGACAAGCCCGCCGGTGGCCGCCGCGATTCGATGAGGTTGGACAACCCGAGCATTGCCGGGATGATCCGATCGATGTTGGCGGTGTATTCGTTGTCTGCGAACAGCGGTTCGTCGACGAGGTGCAGCCGCCGATCCAGCACGGTGAAGGCCACCTGCTCCGCGGTGGAGTGCTCGCGGACGGTGCGGATGAGGTGCCGCAGCAGCGTGGTCTTACCGGACTTGCTGTCGCCGAACACCATCAACAACGGGTTCTCGGTGAAGTCGAGTACCACCGGTGCGAGGTCTTCCTCGCGCTGGCCGATGACCACTTGCTCCGGGCCCCGATAGAGCGCCCCGATTGCGTCGGGGGCGAGGTTGGTGGGCAGCAGCCGAACCGGCGGCGCAGCCACACCCGGGTAGCGGTCGTTGATCGCCGCCACCAGGTCCAGCTCGGGCGCCGCGAACAGGAAATGCTGCGCAGCCATGGTCAACCCGCGGCCCGGCTGGTCGTGCGGGACGGCGTCGGCAGGGCGGCGCAGCGCGCCGACGACCCGCACATTGCTGTCGCGCGCATCGTGCAGCTTGAGCTCGAGTCGCAACCCGAGACCGTCGCGCATCGCCAGCGGCACCTCCAACCAGCTCGGACTGGTGATGATCACGTGGATGCCATACGCCAGGCCGACATTGACGAGTTCAGTCACCTTGGCCAGCAGTGGGTTACGGGTGTTGAACTGGTCGGTGTTGTCACGGCCGAACGCATACAGGTTGTCGATGACCAGGAACACCTCGCCGAAGCCATCGTCGGGCGCCGAGCCGTTACCCTGCCTTTCCCGGAATGCCTCTCGCTTCTGCCGGGACAGCAGCAGCTGCTCCAGCTCACCGAAGGTGCGACGGATGCGTTCGGGTTCCAGCGCCGACGCGACGCCGCCGACGTGCGCCAGATCCTCACACGCCCGTAGCTTCCCGCCGCCGTAGTCCAGGACGTAGAACGTCACGTCGCGCGGCGAGTGCAGGCTGGCAGCTGACAGGATGAATGTCTGCAGCGCAGTCGATTTGCCGGACTTCGGACCACCGTGGATGACCATGTTCCCGGCCGACGACGTGGCATCGAAAATCAGCGGGTCGCGGCGCATCTCGAACGGCTTGTCGATCTCACCCAGCGGCCAGCGCCATTGTCGTTGCGGCAACCCGGCGCGGGCCAGCACCGCGGTCAACGGGATCGGCTCGTCGAGCGGCGGCAGCCACAGTTGCGGCGCCCGCGGACCGTAGCGCGCCAGCTGATCGCCGATGGTCGCAATCAGCTTGCGCGGCGGTCCTGCCGTTTCCTCATCCTGTCCGCCGGATATCACCGTGTCCTGATCCGGCTCCACCGGACCGGCCGTGAACAGCTTGGGCTCTGGGACAGACTGCACCACACGGACTTTAGCCGTTTGCGGCGGATCGTAGATGCCGTCGACATAGGTGCTGCGGAACTTGATCGGGGTCGCACCGGGAGCGGGCACCAAGAAACCCACGCCCTTGTGCTCTTTGCCGGATTCAATGTGATAGGCATCCTCCACGCCGATGATCTGGCGGGAAACGCTGGGACTGGCCACCTTCAACCCGATGCGGTACGAGGTGTTCTTGTCGATGTCCTTGATCTTGCCCACATCCAGCGTCTGGGATGCGAACAGGATGTGGATGCGGAACGAGCGACCCTTGCGGGCCACGTAATCGAACAGCTCCGCGTATTCCGGGTAATCGGCCAGCATCAGGGTGAACTCGTCAGCGACTACGAACAGCGTTGGGATCGGCGGCAGGTCGTGTCCGGCGGCGATAGCGTTCTCGTACTCGACCACCGAGTTGAATGCGCTGCCCTGAACCCGGCGACCGGCCTCGCGTAGCAGCACCTCCCGACGCGCCACCTCACCGCGCAGCGTGTCGGCGAACCGGTCAGCCAGCGACTTCTTCTCGGCCATGTTCGAGATGACCGCGACAACCTGTGGAAAGTCCCGGAAACTGTCGGCGCCGGCCTCACCCTTGAAGTCCGCGTAAATCACGATCAGCCGGTCCGCCGAATGAGTTGTCAACAGCGACAACAGAATCGACATCAAAGTCTGCGACTTCCCCGAGCCGGTCATACCGATCATCAAGCCGTGTGGACCCATCCCGCCCTCGGCCTCGTCCTTGAGGTCGAACATCAACGGCTCACCGGTCGCGGTGACACCGATCGGAACGCGCAACTCGTCGTCGCGGCGGCGCGGCGCCCACACCGTGGGCAGATCGAGCTGCGATGCGACCGGGATACCGAGCAGCGTGGTGAAAGAGGCGCCGCGGGTGGCCGCCGAGCGCAGCCCGGTGTGGGTCGGATTGGAGTCCCAGCGCGACAGCTGACGGGCCAGATGGGCGGCGTCGTCGACGCCGAGTTCATCGGCGCTGCCGATGTAGGGCTGCCAACCGCCGGTCTGCCAACGTTGGATGGCACCGCGCGCAATGCGCAGGATCGGCTTTTCGGGATCCGAATACTGTTCGCGATGCGGCGCTGTGGCACAAAGGTGCACGACGGTGACCCCCGCCCGGCCCAACGCCAGCGTGGAAGCATTCACGTCATAGTCGGGGTCGTCGACGATGATCAGCAAGTGCCGCAGCGTGTCTGCCGGCTCCCCGGTGAAAACGGGGCGGTCGACAAGCGCGGATCCCAGCAGTGCGACCAACTCGTCGGGGTTGGTCGACAGGAAGCGGGCCGGACCGACACCGTCAAGCTCGCCGGGAATGTCGACGTGCGGCAACCACTTCAGCCAGGACCAGTCGCGGCTTTCCAGAT
>JBEKNM010000292.1:0-5924 GCA_049522835.1 Mycobacterium sp. | reverse complement strand
CCCGAGATCGAAGCGCTGGTCGACCATTTGCGCCGGCACGCGGCCGGTTTGCCGGTTGGCCGTGTCGATGTCGCGGCGTTGTCGGTGCTGAAGACCTTCGATCCGCCTCTCAGCGCGCTGCACGGGAAGACCGTGGCCGGAGCTCAGCGGTGGGGCAAATACCTGGGATTGCAGGTTGACAACCTGTTCTTGATCGCCCATCTGTCGCGGGCGGGCTGGTTGCGGTGGTCCGACAAACTCGCCGCGGCGCCGCTGCGCCCCGGCAAAGGGCCGATCGCGTTGCGCGTGCACCTGGGCACCCCGGGGAGCGCACCGGGATTCGACCTCACCGAGGCCGGGACCCAGAAGCGGCTGGCCGTGTGGCTGGTCGACGACCCGAAGCAGGTGCCGGGCATCGCCGCCCTGGGCCCGGATGCGCTGGGCGTCAGCGTGGACGAGCTGGCCGCGTTGCTGGCCGGCAACACCGGCCGGATCAAAACCGTCATCACCGACCAGAAGGTGATCGCCGGTATCGGCAACGCATACAGCGACGAAATCCTGCACGTCGCGAAGATCTCGCCGTTCGCCACGGCCGGGAAGCTGTCGGGCGAGCAGCTCACCACCCTGCACGACGCGATGGTGTCGGTGCTGACCGACGCGGTGAGCCGCTCCGTCGGCCAAGGGGCCGCCATGCTCAAAGGGGAGAAGCGCTCGGGACTGCGGGTGCACGCCCGGACCGGGTTGCCCTGCCCGGTGTGCGGCGACACTGTGCGTGAAGTGTCGTTCGCGGACAAGTCGTTTCAGTACTGTCCGACGTGCCAGACCGGCGGCAAGGTGCTGGCCGATCGCCGCATGTCACGGCTGCTGAAATAATCTCACGCTCGAGCGTAATCTCACGCTCGAGCGTCGACTTGTTGTGCCGTTGGAGCCGTTGCGGCCCAACAACCCGACGGCGGGCGGGTGGTCGGTATGCTGCCCGGGTGACTCGCCAGAAGATCCTCATCACCGGTGCCAGTTCCGGCCTGGGCGCCGGGATGGCGCGTTCCTTCGCCGCCAAGGGCCGCGACCTGGCGCTGTGCGCCCGTCGCACCGACCGGCTCGACGAGCTGAAAGCCGAACTGTTACAACAGTATCCAAGCATCAAAATCGCGGTCGCCGCGCTGGACGTCAACGACCACGAACAGGTGCCGAAGGTATTCGCCGAACTCAGCGATGAGCTTGGCGGCATCGACCGCATCATCGTCAACGCCGGCATCGGCAAGGGCGCCAAGCTGGGCTCGGGCAAGTCGTGGGCGAACAAGGCGACCATCGAGACCAACCTGGTGGCCGCGTTGGTGCAAATCGAAACGGCCCTGGAGATGTTCACCAAGAGCGGTGCGGGCCACCTCGTACTGATCTCGTCGGTACTCGGCGCCAAAGGGGTGCCGGGTGTCAAAGCCGCTTATGCGGCAAGCAAAGCGGGAATGCGTTCGTTAGGTGAATCGCTGCGTGCCGAATACGCACAGGGCCCCATCAAGATCTCGGTGATGGAGCCGGGCTATATCGAGTCGGAGATGACGGCCAAGTCGGCGAGCACAATGTTCATGGTGGACAACGAAACTGGCGTCAAGGCGCTCGTCGACGCCATAGAGCGGGAGCCGGGCCGGGCCGTGGTGCCGCGGTGGCCGTGGGCGCTGCTGGTGCAGCTGATGCGGGTGCTGCCGCCCTCACTGACCAAGCGGTTCGCCTAGGAGTCGCCGCACCGGCGTCAGCTCGTACGTCCCCTCTCGGTCCGGTAGCGACGCACCAGCGCATCGGTGGAGCTATCCGACTGTGGCTCGGGCGAGGTGTCGCGGGTGAGCACCGGAAGCAGCGCCTTGGCCTGCGTCTTGCCTAGCTCCACGCCCCATTGGTCGAACGAGTCGATGCCCCAGATCACACCTTCGGTGAAAACCTGGTGCTCGTAGAGCGCGATCAGCTGGCCCAGCACCGACGGGGTGAGCCGGCCGGCCAGAATCGAAGTCGACGGGCGGTTGCCAGGCATCACCTTATGCGGCACCACGTCGGCGGGGGTGCCTTCGGCGGCGATCTCCTGCGCGGTCTTGCCGAACGCAAGTACCTGGGTCTGGGCGAAGAAATTGCTCATCAACAAGTCGTGCATGCTGCCGGTGCCTTCGACGGTGGGCAAATCGTCGGTGGGTTGGCTGAAGCCGATGAAATCGGCTGGCACCAAGCGGGTACCCTGATGCAGTAACTGGTAGAAAGCGTGCTGGCCGTTGGTTCCCGGTTCGCCCCAATAGATTTCACCGGTGTCGGTGGTGACCGGCGTTCCGTCGGCACGCGCCGACTTGCCGTTGGATTCCATGGTCAGCTGCTGCAGATAAGCCGCGAAACGCGCCAAGTCGTTGGAATACGGCAGCACGGCGCGCGATTGGGCATCGAAAAAGTTCGAGTACCACAGGCCGATCAGGCCGAGCAGCGCAGGCGCGTTGGACTCCAGCGGGGCGGTCGTGAAATGTTGGTCGACGATGTGGAACCCGGACAGAAAATCAGCGAAGGCCTCCCGGCCGATCACGGCCATCACCGACAGCCCGATCGCCGAATCGACCGAGTAGCGCCCGCCGACCCAATCCCAGAACCCGAACATGTTGTCGGTGTTGATACCGAAATTGTCGACCAGGCGCTTGTTGGTCGAGACCGCCACGAAATGCTTGGAAACCGCGCTGTCGCCGAGCGCTTCGGTCAGCCATCGGCGCGCGGCCGTCGCGTTGGTAAGCGTCTCCAAGGTGGAGAACGTCTTGGACGCAACGATGAAAAGCGTTGTGGCAGGTTCTAAGTCGGCAAGCGTCGCGACCAGGTCGGCGGGGTCGACGTTGGAGACGAAGCGCGCCGAAATCCCGGCATCGGCGTAGTGGCGTAATGCCTGGTAGACCATCACCGGACCCAGATCTGAGCCACCAATGCCGATGTTGACGACGGTGCTGATCCGTTTTCCGGTGGCTCCGGTCCATTCGCCGTTGCGCAGCCGGTCGGTGAAGTCACCCATCGCGTCCAGCACGCTGTGTACGTCCTGCACTACGTTTTGGCCGTCGACGATCAGCTCGGCGTCGCGGGGCAGCCGCAGTGCGGTGTGCAGTACGGCGCGATCCTCCGAGGTATTGATGTGTACTCCGGAGAACATCTCCTCGCGGTGCTCTTCGAGGTGGGCCGTGCGGGCCAGGTCGACCAGCAGTTGCAGCGTCTCACGGGTGACGCGGTGTTTGCTGTAATCGATGTACAGGTCGCCGACCGTGACGTTGAGCTCGCGACCGCGATCGGGATCGTCATCGAAGAACTGGCGTAGGTCGGTGTCGCCGATCTGTTCGTGATGCCTGCGCAGGGCGTCCCAGGCCGGGGTGGCGGTGATGTCGGGGATGGTTCGCACGGAGGTCATGGTTCGACCCTAGTGCCGTCTAGTGCTACGGAGCCAGGTCTAGCGGTGGCCTGGCAGTCGCGGGCACATCCGGCTCCATGAGCGGCGCAAGCAGACCCACGAATTCCCAGCGTGGACGCCGCTATCCGGGAATTGGCCTCGGTACTAGTGGCCGAGCCGGCCTCTGCCTAAGCGCAATAGCAGCATTGCCAGATCCTTACCTTCGGGACCGAGCTCGCTGTAACGTTCGATGACCTTCATCTCGCGGCTGTGGACCAGCCTGGTACCGCCGGAGGCCATTCGGACCTTGCCGATCACTTGAGACACTTCTGCGCGCCGTTTGACCGCAGCGAGGATCTCGGCGTCTAACCGATCGATTTCTTCGCGCAACGCCTCGATGTTGCTCGGCTGTTGCGTATCGACCATCTCAATGTTCATTTCTGCTAACTCCGCGTTCTCGTGATGTGGGGGTTCTGGTCTCATCCGGTTTGGGCCTCACAAAAAGAGACGAGCCCCGAATCCGGAAGCGGACCACGGGGCTCTGCGAAAGCAGTTAGACCACGGGCACCGCTGGCGGGTACCCGTAGAAAAATCGGCCAATCCACTCTCGGGGCCACTCGTGGGCCGAGAGTCGCCGATGGCGCTGCGCGTTGAGCACCAAACGAGTGTGCCACTAATGGCCACACCAGCGCAAAAACGATTTGCGCAGCTGTCTTCGACGCTCCCCGGGATGCTCTCGCGGCGGCAGCGGGGTCGGAGTCGTCGGCGCCTCTCGGTCGCCACGACATAGCGGTGGTTCCTTTCTCAACCCGGCGTCGGTGGACGGCGGTAAGTTTGGACAGACATGACTGTGCACGCAACCGATACCAAGCCCGCCCCCGAAGCAGAGCAACTGCTCGACGGCCTTAACCCACAACAGCGCCAGGCGGTGGTGCATGAGGGTTCCCCGCTGCTGATCGTCGCCGGCGCGGGTTCCGGTAAGACGGCGGTGCTGACGCGGCGGATCGCCTACCTGATCGCTGCCCGCGGTGTCGGGGTCGGTCAGATTCTGGCCATCACCTTCACCAACAAGGCCGCCGCCGAGATGCGCGAACGCGTGGTGCGACTCGTCGGCCCCCGGGCCCGGTACATGTGGGTGTCCACGTTTCACTCCAGCTGCGTGCGCATTTTGCGCAACCAGGCGTCGCTGGTCGAAGGCCTCAACTCCAACTTCTCGATCTACGACGCCGACGATTCGCGGCGCCTGCTGCAGATGATCGGCCGCGATATGGGCCTGGACATAAAGCGGTACTCGCCGCGGTTGTTGGCCAACGCGATCTCCAACCTGAAGAACGAGCTGATCGACCCCAGCCAAGCCGTGGGCAATCTGACGGAGGGTTCCGACGACTTGGCGCGCACCGTCGCCTCGGTCTACGGCGAATACCAGCGGCGGCTGCGGGCTGCGAACGCGCTGGACTTCGACGACCTCATCGGCGAGACCGTGGCGGTGCTGCAGGCTTTCCCGCAGATCGCCCAGTATTACCGGCGGCGGTTCCGGCACGTGCTGGTCGACGAATACCAGGACACCAACCACGCGCAGTACGTGCTGGTGCGGGAATTGGTCAGTTGCGGCGCCCTGGAAGACCAAGCTTCGTCCGACGATGTGCCGCCGGCTGAATTGTGCGTCGTCGGCGACGCCGATCAGTCGATCTACGCGTTCCGCGGCGCAACGATTCGTAACATCGAGGACTTCGAGCGCGACTATCCGGACGCCAAAACTATTCTGCTGGAACAGAACTACCGCTCCACGCAAAACATCTTGTCGGCGGCCAACTCTGTGATCGCCCGCAACTCCGGACGGCGCGAGAAGCGGCTGTGGACCGACGCCGGCGAAGGGGAGCTGATCGTCGGCTACGTCGCCGACAACGAGCACGACGAGGCCAGGTTCGTGGCCGAAGAGATCGATACGCTCGCCGACCGCGGCGACATCACCTACAACGATGTGGCGGTCTTCTATCGCACCAACAACTCGTCGCGGTCGTTGGAAGAGGTATTCATCCGCGCCGGGATTCCGTACAAAGTCGTTGGGGGAGTGCGCTTTTACGAGCGCAAGGAGATTCGCGACATCGTCGCCTACCTGCGGGTGCTGGACAATCCCGGCGATGCGGTGAGCATGCGGCGCATTCTCAACACTCCGCGCCGTGGTATCGGCGATCGGGCCGAGGCTTGTGTGTCCGTGTACGCCGAGAACACCGGCTCCAGCTTCGCCGACGCGCTGCAGGCCGCGGCCGAAGGCAAAGTGTCGATGCTGAACAGCCGTGCCGAGAAGGCGATCGCGGGCTTCGTCGAGCTGCTCGACGACCTGCGCGGCCGCCTCGATGACGATCTCGGTGATCTGGTCGAGTCGGTACTCGAGCGCAGCGGATATCGCAGAGAGCTGGAGTCCTCCACCGATCCGCAGGAGTTGGCCCGGCTGGACAACCTCAACGAACTCGTCAGCGTCGCGCACGAATTCAGCATTGACCGGGCCAACGCAGCCGCGCTCGACGAGGCTACGGACGTAGCAGGCGGACTC
>JBEKNM010000291.1:0-5965 GCA_049522835.1 Mycobacterium sp. | reverse complement strand
AAGGGAGGTGTAGGTACACGCTGTGATGACGTTTCGAGCCGTCTATCCGCGACTGTCGCGGCAACTCGACAAGCCGGTCGCCACCTTAGGCCGAATCGGCGATCACACGCTGTTCTATGGCAAGGCGATTGCCGGGGTACCGTTCGCGACCACCCACTACCGGCGGGAGATCATTCGTCTCATCGCCGAAATCAGCATGGGCGCGGGAACTTTGGCGATGATCGGCGGGACACTCGTGATTGTGGGCTTCTTGACGCTCGCCGCGGGTGGCACGCTGGCGGTCCAGGGGTATAGCTCACTGGGCAATATCGGCATCGAGGCGCTGACCGGATTCCTGGCGGCCTTCATCAACGTCCGGATTGCGGCGCCGATAGTGGCGGGAATCGGTTTGGCGGCCACCTTCGGCGCCGGCGTGACCGCGCAGCTGGGTGCCATGCGAATCAACGAAGAAATCGACGCACTGGAGTCCATGGCGATTCGGCCGGTTTCGTATCTCGTCAGCACCAGGCTCGTGGCCGGGATGATGGCGATCACGCCGCTGTACAGCATCGCCGTCGTCCTGTCGTTCCTCGCCAGTCAATTCACGACGGTGGTCCTGTTCGGCCAATCAAGCGGCTTGTACAACCACTACTTCACGACGTTCCTCAACCCGATCGACTTGTTGTGGTCGTTCCTGCAAGCGGTCCTGATGGCGATCACGATCTTGTTGATCCATACGTACTACGGTTACTTTGCTTCGGGCGGGCCGGCCGGTGTCGGCGTCGCGACCGGCAATGCGGTACGCACCTCGCTGATCGTGGTCGTATCGGTGACACTGCTGGTCTCGCTGTCCATCTACGGCGCCAACGGCAACTTCAACCTGTCGGGCTAGGGAAGGGTGGTGAAAGAGCAATGACGCGCAACCTCGGGCCGGGCCCTTTTCACCGTTCCGAAACCACCTCGGCCGCCGGGCCTGTCGCGGCGTCGCCCGGCGGCCACTTCGGCGCACGATCGTACGCACGTCCCTTGGCGGGGTTGGCGACAATCGTCGTGGTTGCCGTAATCGTCGCCCTCGCCGTGGGCCTGTTCCGCGGCGACTTCACCAAGACCGTGCCGGTGACCGTCGTATCGCCGCGCGCCGGCCTGGTGATGAATCCAGACGCCAAAGTGAAGATGCGCGGAGTGGTGGTGGGCAAGGTCGGCTCGATCGAAGAGCGGCCTGACGGCAAAGCCGTCCTGAACCTTGAGATGCAGCCGTCCCAGATGCATCTCATTCCGTCGAATGTGCGCGTCGACATCGCATCCCCGACCGTGTTCGGCGCCAAGTCCGTCGAGTTGGTGCCGCCCGCAGATCCCTCGCCGCAGCCTCTGAAGGCGGGCTCGGTACTCCAGAACAACGACGTCACCGTGGAAATCAACACGGTATTCCAGGAGCTCACGTCGGTGTTGTCGAGCATCGATCCCGCCAAACTCAACGAAACCCTTGGCGCGATAGCGTCGGCGGTGAATGGCCGCGGGCACAAGATCGGCCAGATGCTGTCCGACCTGGATGGGTTTCTGGCCAAGCAGGACCCCAGTCTTCCCGCGCTGAGCCACGACCTCGAGGTGCTACCCGCGGTGAGCAACGCCTATGCCGACGCGGCGCCGGATCTGCTGGCCACGGCCGATAATTCGATCAGGATCAGTAAAACAATCGTCGATGAGCAACAGAACCTGGACGCGTTCCTGATCAGCTCAATCGGTTTGGCCGACATCGGCAACGAGGTGGTCGGTGGCAATAGGCAAGCACTGACGGATGTCTTGCATTTACTGGTGCCGACCACCGATCTGCTCAACGAGTACCACCAAGCGCTGTGGTGCGGCATTGCCGGATCGCTTGGGACTGTCCATGCTCCGAACCTGCCCGAGCCGATGATCAAGGTATTGGTCTACATTGGCGTCGGCGCCGAACGTTACCGCTACCCGACCAACTTGCCCAAGGTGGCTGCGACCGGCGGTCCACAGTGCCAGGACCTTCCCGTGGTGCCCTTTGATGCTGCGCCGCCGTTCGTGATAGCCGACGTCGGCGCCAACCCTCAGGAGTACGGCAACCCGCAATGGCTGCTCAACTCTGACGCGCTCAAGCAGCTGCTGTACGGGCCGATCGCGGGGCCACCACGCAACTCCTTCCAAGCATTGCAGCCAGGATGACCGGCTCACGCGGGATGATCATCAAGTTCGGGGCCTTCGCCCTGGTGATGACGCTGCTCACCGTGTCCCTGTTTTTCATTTTCGGTCAGTACCAAACCGGTTCGACGACAGGGTATTCGGCGCTCTTCACCGATGTGTCGCGGCTGAAGCCCGGGCAGACGGTGCGGGTCGCCGGTGTCCGGGTGGGCACGGTCAACAGCGTCTCGTTGCGTCCGGACAAGAAGGTTCTGGTGAAATTCGACGCCGACCGCAGCGTGGTGCTCACCACCGGCACCCGGGCCGTCATTCGCTACCTCAACCTGGTCGGTGATCGCTATCTCGAGCTCGTCGACGGTCCCGGATCCACCAAGGTGCTGCCGGTCGGGGCGGAGATTCCGATCGACCGGACCGCACCGGCGCTCGACATCGATCTGCTGCTCGGTGGACTGAAACCGGTTACCCAGGGCCTCAATCCGCAAGACGTCAATGCGCTCAGCGCATCGCTCATTGAGGTTTTCCAGGGCGAGGGCGGAACCCTGGAGTCGCTGCTGTCGAAGACGTCGTCGTTTTCCAACGCGTTGGCCGACAACAACCAAACGGTGCAGGAGCTGATCGACAACCTCAACACCGTGGTGGGCACCGTCAACAAGGAGGGCACCAAGTTCTCCGGCGCTATTGACCGCCTCGAGCGGCTGATCAGCGGACTGTCGCAAGACCGCGACACCATCGGCACCGCCATCACCGCCCTGGACAATGGAACCGCCTCGATCGCGGATCTGCTCAGCCGAGCCCGCCCGCCGTTGGCGGGCACCATTGACCAATTGAATCGGTTGGCCCCGCTGCTGGACAAGGACAAGAACCTCATCGACGTTTCGCTGCAGAAGCTGCCGAACAATTACCGCAAACTGAGGAGACTCGGTTCCTACGGCGCCTGGTTCCCCTACTACCTGTGCGGACTGTCGCTGCGTGTCTCCGATCTGCAGTACCGGACGGTGGAAGTAGGCATAACCCACCAGGTCACCGGAAGGTGTGCGGAACCCAAGGATCCCGATGAATAAGTACCGCGGAGCAGCCCTCATTCGGGCCGGATTCATCGGCCTTGTGCTGGTGGTGCTGGTCATCGCGGTCGGGCTGGCCCCCGACCAGCTGGTGCAACGGGCCACCACGATCCGCTACCAGGCGCTGTTTTCCGATGCCGGCGGCCTCGCACTCGGCAATGACGTGACGGTATCGGGGATCAAAGTCGGCAGCGTGTCGGGCATGTCACTGCAGCGTGGCGACGTTCTGGTGACGTTCAACGTCAACGGGTCAGTTCAGCTCGGCTCGGCCAGTACCGCACACATCAGGACGGGTTCGCTGTTGGGTCAGCGGGTGCTCACCGTCGAATCTGCGGGCAGCGGCTATTTACCTCCGATGACCGTCATCCCGGTGTCGCGCACCTCCTCGCCCTATTCACTGTCCGAGGCCGTCGGTGACCTGACGACTGACGTCGCGGGAACCAACACCGATACACTCAACCAGTCCCTTGACACGCTGTCGGCGACACTGAATCAGATTGCGCCGCAACTGGGACCCGCGTTCGATGGGGTGACCCGGCTCTCGCAAACCCTCAACGGCCGCAACCAGACACTGGGTGAGCTTCTCAAGGGCGCCGCCGATGTGACCGGCATCCTCTCGGAACGCAGTCAGCAACTCAACACGCTGATCCTGAACGCCAACGACCTGCTGTCCATGCTGGTGGCGCGGCGGCAGGCGATCGTGCGGCTGCTGGCCAGCACATCTGCGGTGGCCAGGCAGCTGTCCGGCATCGTGCATGACAACGAGGCGAAGCTTGCGCCGTCGCTGCGGAAGATCAACTCCGTGACGGCGATGCTGGAAAAGAACCGCGACAACCTCGCCAAAGCGTTGCCGGGACTGGCCAAGTATGAGATCACGTCAGGCGAGACCGTCTCCAGCGGGTTCTACTACAACCCGTTCATCCCGAACTTGTTCACGTTGCAGTTCTTCCAGTGGTTGTTCGACTACTCCTTCGGATTCCGTGCCTACGGCTTCGGCGGTATACCACCGGACACCGCCGGGCCGCGGGCGTTGATCCCATTCCCGTTCAACCAGGACCCGGGAGGGTCGCGATGATGCGGCTCGAGGCGATTCCGCGCAACAAACTCAAGGCCGGACTGGCGATCGTACTGGCCGGGCTCGTCGTTTTCGGCACGGCAGTCGCCGTCCGTAACACCTTCTTCCGGCCGACGACGATCACCGCCTACTTCCCCACCGCCACCGCGATCTATCCGGGTGATGATGTGCGGGTGTCCGGTATGAAGGTCGGCACCATCAAGGCCATCCAACCGCAGGGCACCCAGGCCAAGCTGGTGATGCACGTCGATCGCAGCGTGCCCATCCCGGCGGACGCCAAAGCGGTGATCGTCGCCCAAAACCTGGTGGCGGCACGCTACGTCCAACTCACCCCGGCCTACCGGTCGAGTGGCCCCACCATGGCCGACGGCGCGGTGATACCGGTCGACCGGACGGCGGTACCTGTCGAATGGGACGAGATAAAAGACCAATTAATGCGGTTGGCAAAGGATTTCGGGCCCAACAGCAAGGTCTCGACGCCCTCGGTGGCGCGGTTCATCGACAGCGCCGCCGATGCGCTGGGCGGCGGTAACGGCGACAAGCTGCGGCAGACGCTGGCCCAACTGTCGGGGGTTGCGCGGATCTTTGCCAACGGCAGCGGCAACATCGTCGACATCATCAAGAATCTGCAGACATTCGTCGGCGCCCTGCGGGACAGCAACGTCCAGCTCGTGCAGTTCAACAATCGGCTGGCCTCACTCACCAGCGTGCTCGACGACAACAAGTCCGATCTGGACGCGGCATTGACGGACCTGTCCAGCGCGGTCGGGGAGGTGCAGCGGTTCATCGCGGGTAGTCGTGACCAGACCGCTGAGCAGATTGCGCGGTTGGCCGACCTCACACAGATTCTCGTCGACAACAAGATGGCCCTGAAGAACATTCTGCACGTCGCGCCGAACGCGCTGGCAAACGGCTACAACGACTACGACCCGGACGTCGGGAATATCCGCGGCGGGGTTGGACTCCAGAACCTCAGCAATCCGACGAACGCTCTTTGCGCACAAATCGGGGGCCTGGAGAACGCCACCGCGACCGAGAGCGGCAAGCTGTGCGGCTTGTATCTGAGTCCGGCGTTCAAGATCGCCAACCCGTTGCTGTACTTCAACTTCAACTATCTCCCGATTCCGGTCAACCCGATCCTAGCCCCGGCGTTTGACCCGAAAAACGTCGTTTATACCGAGCAACGGTTGGCGCCCGGCGGGGAGGGCCCGAAGCCGACGGCGCCCGAGTTGCCGCCCTCGGTGTCCGCGTATACCGGGCTGCCGGGTGACACTCCGGATTGGCCGCCGCCGCCACCGCCGCCGGGGCGGATACCGGAAGCGGCGATGCCGGAGCCGCCGCCGGCTAGTGTGCCGCCCGAACCGCCGCCGGCGCCGGCGAACGTGCCGGACATGCTGCTGCCGGCGGAAAGGCCGCAACCATGACCGCCCGAGTCGCCATACCCGCGATTCGAAGGGTGCTTGGCATCGGCTGCTGCGTCATGGTCGCCGCGACCGGATGTGCGTTCAGCGGCCTGAACTCGCTGCCGCTGCCTGGCGCGGTGGGACGCGGGCCGGGCGCCAGCGTCTACCACGTTGAGATCGCCAACGTCGGCACCATGGAAGCGAATTCGCCGGTGATGATCGACGATGTCATTGTCGGCAGCATCAGTAGGATGACGGTGCGGGGCTGGCACGCCGACGTC
>JBEKNM010000290.1:0-5978 GCA_049522835.1 Mycobacterium sp. | reverse complement strand
ACACTTTCACTGGAAGTGCCCTTTCTGACCTGGACTGATTGTTGCGTGAAGAACACCAATCATCCCAGTTCAGAGGGCACTTTCCTCATTCCGACACCCAATCAAACACCAAGGCCGTCGGTGGATTCAGGCTAAGGCTCTGTCTGGTCACAGTGACCTGCTGGCCGGATATGTAGCCAGCAACCAGCCTGAGTTGATTGCCACCGCGGAGCGTCAACGGCTGCTCGCGGGCGCGATCCTGGGTGCGTTCGAGGCGTGGTTGTTGCTGCGCAGCTTGGGCAGCGCTGGACTACGCTTTGGGCGCCAATGCGACAACGCGCAGGCTCTAGCGAGGATGCTGCGGGGCCACCCGGGCGTGCGGGCGGTGCGCTACCCAGGGCTGGTCGAGGATCCCGCGCATCCAGTGGCCGCGGCGCAGATGCGCCGGTTCGGTGCCCTGGTGTCGGTCGAGTTCGCCGACGCCGGCGCCGTGCACGCTCTGGTGCAGCGCAGCGAGCTGCTGATCGCGGCGACCAGCTTCGGGAGCATCCACACCTCTGTGGATCGCAGGGCCCGCTGGGGAGATTCCGTCGCGGACGGTTTCGCGCGCATCTCATTAGGTATCGAGGACACCGATGACCTTCTCGCCGACATCGAACGCGCTCTCGGCGCCAACCAATGAATTCCCCTCTCACTCGGTAGGATTCGCCGACCGCCGTCCGGGGTCGGCCAGTCCCCCCATGGGTTTAGGTCAGTGGGGCTTGCTGGCCGGTCAGGCACTGTTGAGCGTATTGGCGTCTTTTTGCCGGTGCCCAGTGATTGCACGGTAGGCAGCAAGGTCACGTAGACGTCGCCGGGGGCGACCACCGCCGGGACGGGCCAAGGCACATCAAGCAGTTTGCTGCTCCGTCTCTGCCGACCTTTCCGCCAGGCGGTCGCGGTCGCGAATCCAGATAACTGGGCGGAGCAACTGCGTCGCAGGGTTTAGCGGCCGTTGGCGAGCACCAGCGTTGGTTGGTCGCGGTACAGCGCCGGGAACAACTGCTTGAGACTGTCCAGCTTGGGCATGTCGAACGTCGCGATGTAGGGAAACGACGGGTTTGAGTTGAGGAAGTCCTGGTGGTATCGCTCGGCGGGGAAGAACGCGGCCTTCGGCGGTACGACGCTCGTGACGATCGGGCCGGGAAAAACAGCGGCCTGAGTCAGCTGATCGATGTAGGACTGCGCGACGCGCTGCTGAGTCGCGTCCTGCGCGAAGATCGCGGATCGGTACTGAGTGCCCTCGTCGGGGCCCTGACGGTTGAGTTGTGTGGGGTCCTGCACAACTGAGAAGAAGATCTGCAAAAGTTGGCCGTAGGTCACCTGGGTCGGGTCGTAGGTGATGCGCACGGACTCGGCGTGCCCGGTGGAACCGGTGCTGACCGTCTCGTAGTTGGCTGTCGCTCGGTCCCCTCCGGCGTAACCAGATTCCGCCTCGGTCACCCCTTTGACGTGCGCGTACACCCCTTGGACACCCCAGAAACATCCGCCGGCCAGTACCGCCGTCTCGGGTCCGGAGACCGGCGTCGGTTCATCGACATTCGGCGCCGGAGCCATGATCGACGGTGCCGCGCCGCTTCGGGGCTGCATCAGTGGACCTACACCGGTGAACACCACCACGGCCAGGACAACTAGTCCAAGACCGGCTGCCAGGATCACCCCCCAGCGGGATATCACAGCTCGCACATCACCCTCCGACCGCGTTCAGCACCATGCCAGCAGTGCGCTCCCAGAAGTGCCGTTGACGGCCCGTCCAACCCGCAGTCTAAGCGGGAATCGGAGGCCGGTTGTTAGCGGGGCTTAAAAAACATCCGGCTGGCAGCCCCAGCAAATCGAGTGTCCACGCGGCGGCGACCTATTCGATGGCCGACGGGACCCGAGCAGCGACCAGGCGCTCATCGAGGAGTTCAGCCGCCGCAGCGGGCGGCTGGGTGCCTGGAACGTCTCTGAGGACGCGGATCTCGGGATGCGACTGCATGCGTTGGGCTATCGGACGGATGTGGTGGACTCCGTCACGTCCGGTGAAGCGCCCGACCGACTGCGCGGCTGGATCGCGCAGCGGACCTTGTGGCACAAGGGCTTTCTGCTGACGCACTCTCTGCACCGTTTGCGATACGTCTCGACGCCATCGCAGGCGCTAAGCGGGGCTGAAGGACTGCCGCTGCTAACTCCAGGCCAAGGAAGCCTCGGCCACGATGCTTCGAACGGCCTTGCCGATCACTGCCGCCCCTTTCGCGAACAAACCTGCAGGATGGTCACGGTGCGAGCGTGACAAAGCCCGGCGGCATGGGCGGCTCTGGCGACGGCTCCGCTGGACGGCCACCGCCGCTGCCGCCGGTGCTACCACCGCCGCTGCCGCCACTGCCGTTGCCGCCACTGCCGGCAGCGTCCCCCGGCTGCGGAGCAACAACAGGAGGCGGCGGCTGTTGCGGTGGAGGCGGCGGCTGTTGCGGTGGAGGCGGCGACTGTTGCGGTGGAGGCGGCGACTGATTTGGTCGAGGCGGTGCCGCGATCGGCTTTGGTGCTGTCTGGACATGCGCCGCCGGCGGCGGTGGTGCCGGAGGTTGCGGCGGGCTCGGGTCGGCGTTCTCGCCGGAGGGAACCGCTCCGATCAGCGTCGGTTCCTGCCGCGGTGCCGGCATATTGATCATGTCCAACGCGGGCGGTGGCTCCCGCAGATCGCCTCCTGAGTTGACGGCGTTGTGCGTGGACGGGGCAACCCGTTGCGTCGGCTCATTCCATCCCGCCGCGGGATTAGCCAGGATGGAAGCTACCTTGCTTTGATCGCCCGGGCAGTAGGCCTCGACTGCCGCAGTGATGAATCGGGCCTCGGTGCGCGCGAGGCGGCCGGAGGCGTAGAGGCGCTCGGGCGGGTCGATGCCATACGCATCGTTCACCATCGCGTCCACCAAGTCGTCCGCCCGCATGCCGGCATCGAGTTTGCGACAAACTTTATGGGCTGTGTAAATGAGGCTTGGCACGCCGCTGACGGCAGGGATGCCTTCTCTATCGAGCAGTGCCAGAAACTGCTCGTCTTGGTTTGAGTCGGCCACTGCTGCGCCGCCGCGCAGAATTGCGGCGCCGGTTAGCACCGCAATGGCGGTAACCAGGGCACCGGCGTGGATGGTGATGCCGGTGAACCTGGCGATGCCGGTAGACATCACAGGGTTCCCGTTCTACTAGGGCCCGTCACCCGACGAGCTTTGGATAGTGATATGCCCCCCGTGTAGTCGCTTGCGGGGCCAGCGCGGCCTGAACGGCCGCACGAGTTGGGGATTAGATCGCGGTGCTGAAGCGCATAGTCGAGTGCGCTGGCGATCGCTACGATTATCGGGGCTACCTGATCTGCTGACGCGCCGACCGGATAGCGGTCCCACAGCAGGGTCGCCGCGTCGGTTCGGTCGACCAAGTCCATCGAGATCCATAGCTGTCTGTTGGATTCGCCACGATCGCTGACGCACACGATGTTCGGATGCGCTGGCGGGCCCGCTACGTCCGCATCTGCAATGAAACGCCGGCGGTAGGCGTCGTCCGCGGAGACGGTCAGTGCTCAATATCTTGAGCGGTTCGCGGCGGGGCAACCGCGGATGCTGGGCGAGGTAGACCTCGCTCATTCCTCTACATCCCAGCAGCAGCACAGATGTTGCGCCGCTGGTCAACGGCATACAAAAAGCGTACCGCCGCCGTGCCAACATGCGGTAGCGGCATATCCTGAGTCTGTGCTGCGGCACCTACGGCGACCGCCGTCGTCACCGCGCGGTGTGTTGAGTCGTCACGTGGACCGGGTACTCGTCACCGGGCTCCGGCCACGGCTGGCGCGTGAGCATGTCCTTGACATCGACATAGCCTTCTTCGATCAGGCCGGTCTTGGCGTCGACGATGCGATACTGCTGCCGTTGGGTCTGGATCGGTTGGCTTTCCAGAATGATGACACGGACGTCACCGTCTTCGAAGTCACAGCGCCGCTGCATGGCAGCAAGCAATTGCTCATTGTGCAAGTGCCCCTCGCCGAAATTCCAACCGAGCAGCGGACCGGCGATGATTTCGCCGTCACGTAGGTTGTAGTCCGACTCGTCGGCGTCACGGCCCAACGCGCGGGGCACCAGCCCGTTGAGCGTCCTCCCGTGGGTGTGCATGGATCGCCACGCCATCAACTTGTCGAGCATGAGTTCGGCGGTTTTCGCATCGTAAAGTTTGGCAAGCTGATTGGGTGCCAGCGCCGAAGCTTTGGTGATGCTGGATTCGATTTTGTCCTCCGCGCCCTTGCGTAAGCACCAGGTGCTGGTGGCCCAGTTCCCGGCGTAGTAGCGCATCGCGGGAAGGAACGAAATCTGTGTCGGGAAAAAATTTCCCGCGATCGGCACCACCGCAAGTCCGGCGATCAGGATGGCCAGCAGGAGCGGCGAATTGAGGTCGACGGCCCGGATGCCGCTGTAGTGCCCGAACAAGTAGAACAACGAGAAAATGAAGAACACGTTCCACTCCAACGGGACGCCCATCGGAATAGTCGACGTGATGTTGAGGTGGAAGAGCACCATGAACCCGATGAGAAACCACGCCCACCGGTGCCCGTCGGCGAAGAAGACCAGGATCAGCGGAACCAGGAACTCCGCCGTGGTGCCCCCGACGTGGGCCATGATCTTCGGCGCCCACGAGGGGCGCAGATCGTCGACCGGGTCGAGGTACAGCCGGTGCTTGAACCAGTTGAACGCCTTGCTCCGCAGCAGCGGGCTGTTGCTCATCATGACCGCCACCACATACGGGAAGTGATGGTTGAGCTTGGACGTCGCTGCTCCCCACCACAGCGCCAGCATGATGATTTTGAACGCGGCGATCTGGTCAGTGAACGGAAAGAAGAACACCAACAGGGTCAGCCCGTAGTGTTCGCCACGTGCGGCGAGAAAGACGGTTTTGTCGCGCAGACCCAGCAGTGCCAGCGCGACGATGGCCGGCACTACCAGAGCGGGATTGATCAGACCGACGTCACCGGCCGCGGTGACCGGCCCGCCCCGCCCAGGTGACAACAACGCCCACGTACTGGAGCCGAGCACGATGAGATAGAGCGCCACGTCGACGACGGTGCGGTGATCCCCACTGGTGAATGGGACCTTGCCGGGCCAGGGTGGCAGCCGAATCGTGTTGGGCCGCAACCAGTACAGAAAGCCGCCAAATGGTGGCCAGAACCGCGCTGTCAGCGGCCCCGATCCACATCCCAGGCCCAGGATCTCGAACAGCAGCGTGAAGATGACGACCTTCTGATAGACGATCGGCTGTGTCCACCAGTCGGCGATGTGCCCGAGCCCGCCCAGGCCCGGAGTCAGTGAGATCACCGCGGCCGCGCCGGCGACATAAGCGGCGACCTTGAACACGTAGAACAAGTACACCGCGTATGGCGTGCCGAACCCGTGTTCAACCCAATGGCGGCTCATGATTTGCCGCCTGCTCGCCCGTGGCAGGGTGTGCCAGGTGTCCGGGTCGACGTCCGGGAACTCCGGCGTCATGAATCCCATCGGCGGCTATTCGCCAACTGGTTCCACAACCGCAAGCGGCGCCCTCCGAGGGTAAGACCGAACCTCGCCGGGGGGCCGGAGGGAAAACCGCCGGTGCAGGTTTTCGATCAGGCCATCGACAACTTGTCGATCCTGTTGTTCGATGCGCAGCAAGGGCCGGAAGCGGCCCGCGCCTTCGACGTCGCCGTTGCCTTCAGCGATGGCGATCGCCCGTTGGTATTTGCCGATCCGGTCGTCACAAACACGGCGGCGCTGGGTGAGCAGGCCCAGAAAGTAGTCGGCCTGGCGGTGATCGGCTATCTCAGGCGCGGCCGCGGGGTGGCTGAAACCGCTCGCAGGCCTGTTCACAGTCCCAGAGCCGACCGGTGGGCCATGGGGTGCACGCGCCCGCCGATCAGACGCAACGTTCGACCTGTGCGGAACGCCGATGTGCGGCCCACCGCGCTGGTC
>JBEKNM010000289.1:0-6010 GCA_049522835.1 Mycobacterium sp. | reverse complement strand
CGCGGCGCTCGAAGCATGGGCGCTCGGGAATGGAAGGGCTACTCGTCCTGCAGCCGGGGGTCGGCTTCCAAGCCGATCAGGCCATTCCACATCAGGTTGACCAGGTGCGCGGCGACCACTTCCTTCTTGGGCTCGCGGGTATCAAGCCACCACTGCGCCGTCATCGACACCGAGCCCACCAGTGCCTGGGCGTACAGCGGTGCCAGGTCCGGATCCAGGCCGCGACGCGCGAAGTCGCCGGCCAGGATGGAGCTGACCTGGCTGACTGCGTCGTTGAGCAGGCTGGAGTAGGTGCCCGAGCTGATCGAAGCCGGCGAGTCGCGGATCATGATCCGGAAGCCGTCGGTGCGCTCTTCGACGTAGGTGAGCAACGCCAGTGCGACCAGCTCGACCCGTACCCGGGACCGGTTGTTGGTCAACGACGACGTGATGCCATCCAGCAACGCCGACATCTCGCGGTCGACCACGACGGCGTAGAGGCCCTCTTTGCCGCCGAAATGCTCGTAGACCACGGGTTTGGACACGTTGGCACGCTGCGCGATCTCTTCGATCGAGGTCCCGTCATAGCCACGTTCGGCAAACAACGAGCGCGCGATCCCGATGAGTTGGTGTCGGCGCTCGCTGCCAGTCATCCTGGCGCGCGGGGCCCGCACCTCTTTGTCCGGCTCTTTGTCCAGCACAGCCACGTCACTCAGGGTATCGGTTTACGGGGTTTCGGTTGTTCGAGTACTCATCGGAGCCACTGGGGGGCTACCAGGGTCCGCGCACCGTCTAGAGTTTGTTGGCGCGACCCCGTCAGCTCGTCGTGGGTAAACAGTCCGTCGTGGTGTAATCGGCAGCACCTCTGATTTTGGTTCAGATAGTTCAGGTTCGAGTCCTGGCGACGGAGCTTCGGTCGCTTGTCCCGCATGAATCCATGAGGTGCAATGAGGTCCAGCTTTTTGCATCCAGTGCAGGTGAAATGACATTCTTGACGGCGTGTCGGCGCTCAGGCTCCAGCTTCGCGTGGGACAAAGCACAAGGAGAGTTGATGACGTTTCGTGGTGACACCGCAGTCCTGGTCTTGGCCGCCGGGCCCGGCAGTCGGATGCGGTCAGACACCCCGAAGGTGCTGCACACCATCGCCGGTCGCAGCATGTTGTCCCATTCGCTGCACGCGATCACCAAGGTGGCACCACAACATCTTGTCGTGGTCCTTGGCCACGACCGCGAGCGCATCGCACCGCTGGTCGCCGGGCTGGCCGACACCCTTGGACGCACGATCGACATCGCGCTGCAGGATCAACCACGGGGCACCGGCGACGCCGTGCTTTGCGGACTGTCCGCGCTGCCCGATGACTACGCCGGCATCGTCCTCGTGACCTCAGGCGATACACCACTGCTGGACGCGGACACCCTGGCCGATCTGATCGCGACCCACACCGCGGCATCGGCCGCAGTGACGGTGCTGACCACGACGCTGAGTGACCCCTCCGGGTACGGCCGCATCCTGCGCACCCAGGACGACGAAGTGACGGCGATCGTGGAACACACTGACGCGACACCCTCGCAACGCGGGATCCGCGAAGTCAACGCCGGGGTCTACGCCTTCGACATCGCAGCGCTGCGGTCGGCACTGAGCCGGCTGAGCTCCAACAATGCACAACAGGAGCTCTACCTGACCGATGTCATCTCGATCCTGCGCCGGGACGGCCAGACCGTACATGCTCAGCACGTCGACGACAGCACACTGGTGGCCGGCGTCAACAACCGCGTTCAGCTGGCCGAGCTGGGCGCCGAACTCAACCGCCGGATTGTGGCCGCCCACCAGATGTCCGGCGTCACGATCGTCGATCCAGGCACCACCTGGATCGACGTGGACGTGACGATCGGCCCCGACACTGTCATCCACCCCGGGACCCAGCTGCACGGCGGCACCCAGATCGGTGGGCGCTGCGTCGTCGGCCCGGACACCACCCTGACCGACGTCACCATCGGGGACGGCGCTTCAGTGGTCCGCACTCATGGCACCTCGTCGTCGATCGGTGACGGGGCCACGGTCGGCCCTTTCAGCTACCTGCGGCCCGGCACCGTGCTGGGCGCCGACGGCAAACTCGGCGCGTTCGTCGAGACCAAAAACTCCACCATCGGCACCGGTACCAAGGTTCCGCATCTCACCTACGTCGGCGACGCCGATATCGGCGAGCACAGCAATATCGGCGCGTCCAGCGTGTTCGTCAACTACGACGGCACGTCCAAACGACGCACCACCATCGGCTCCCACGTACGCACCGGGTCGGACACCATGTTCGTGGCTCCGGTCACCGTCGGCGACGGGGCGTACACGGGCGCGGGCACGGTAGTGCGCAACGACGTCCCGCCAGGAGCGCTGGCGGTGTCCGCGGGCTCACAACGCAATATCGAAGACTGGGTTGCGCACAAGCGGCCGGGCAGCGCAGCCGCTGAAGCCGCTGAAAGGGCCAGGCAAGCCCCCGAACAGCACACTGAGACATCCGACCCCGATCAGTCACCGTGAATTCGCTGTCTGGCAACCAGGCCTTACATCCCGACACTCCGCTACGTACGATGAGGCGTTCCATTCCCTATTCTGATCCCTATCTCTTCCCCGATACGGCGAGGGCGGCACGTTGAGCCACGACTGGACCGATAATCGCAAAAACCTGATGCTCTTCTCTGGCCGCGCACATCCAGAGCTGGCCGAGCAGGTAGCCAAAGAACTCGACGTCCATGTCACCGCACAGACGGCGCGTGAGTTCGCCAATGGCGAGATCTTCGTGCGCTTCCAAGAATCAGTGCGCGGGTGTGACGCCTTCGTCCTGCAATCGTGCCCGGCACCGGTGAACAACTGGCTGATGGAACAGCTGATCATGATCGACGCGCTCAAGCGAGGCAGCGCCAAGCGGATCACCGCCGTCATGCCGTTCTACCCATACGCCCGGCAAGACAAGAAGCATCGCGGCCGCGAGCCGATCTCGGCGCGGCTGGTGGCCGACCTGCTCAAGACCGCCGGAGCCGATCGGATCGTGACCGTCGACCTGCACACCGATCAGATCCAGGGTTTCTTCGACGGACCAGTCGACCACATGCGCGGGCAGAACCTGCTGATCGGCTATATCGGGGACAACTACCCCGACGGCAACATGGTGGTGGTCTCCCCCGACTCCGGCCGGGTGCGCATCGCCGAGAAGTGGGCCGACGCATTGGGCGGTGTTCCGCTTGCCTTCATTCACAAGACCCGTGACCCGCGAGTGCCCAACCAGGTGGTGTCCAACCGCGTCGTCGGCGAAGTCGCCGGCCGCTGCTGTGTGCTGATCGACGACATGATCGACACCGGCGGCACCGTTGCCGGCGCGGTCCAGCTGTTGCGTGACGACGGCGCCAGTGACGTGATCATCGCGGCTACCCACGGCGTGCTGTCCGAACCTGCTGCCGAGCGGCTGGCCGCATGCGGCGCGCGGGAAGTGATCGTAACCAATACGCTCCCGATCGGCGAAGAGAAGCGTTTCCCCCAGCTGACGGTTTTGTCCATCGCGCCGCTGTTGGCCAGCACTATTCGCGCCGTCTTCGAAAACGGCTCAGTCACAGGGCTATTCGACGGAGACGCATAGATGGCCTCAGGTCAGAGCGGCTTGGGGCACAACGCTGTCATCTACCACAACCCCAGGTGCAGCACCTCACGCAAGACATTGGACTTGTTGCGGGACAATGGTTTTGAGCCCACCATTGTCCAGTACCTAAAGACGCCGCCCTCCCGCAGCGAGCTGGTGGGCATGATCCGCGACGCCGGAATCGGTGTGCGCGCGGCCGTGCGCAAACGTGAGCCGCTGTATGCCGAACTCAACCTCGGTGACGCCACCGATGACCAGCTGCTCGACGCCATGGCCGAAAACCCGATCCTGATCGAACGGCCTTTTGTCATCACACCGAAGGGCACCCGGCTGGCTCGACCGATCGACGCGGTCCGCGAGATTCTGTGACGGCACGCCGGGCCGGCGTGAGATGGCGCCGGGCGATCGAGTTATCCGCGGCCGCTGTCGCGATAGCCGCGCTGACTGCGTCGACTGTCGCGTGTGCACCGAAATCCCCTGACTACCAGTCGATCTGGACGAAGAGTTCGACAACCAGCGCCACTACGACAGCGTCCACCCCGCTCGTCCCGCTTTCGCAGTACCTGGAGAGTGTCGGCGTCGCCGGAGAACCGGTCGCGCCGAACACCCTGACCGACCTGACCGCGTCAATCCCGACGCCACCGGGCTGGGCGCCTTACCACGATCCGAAGGCCACGCCGAACACGGAAGCGATCTCCAAGGGCGGCGAGTATCCGATGGCCATGCTGATGGTGTTCAAGCTGCGCGGCGATCTCAACCCCGCCGAAGCGGTCAAACACGCCAATGCCGATGCCCAAATGGCCCAGAATTTCCACCAACTCGATGCCACGACAGCAGACTTCAACGGCTTTCCGTCGTCGATGATCGAGGGCAGCTACAACCTCGGGGGCTCACGGCTGCATGGC
Source organism: Mycobacterium sp. (assembly GCA_049522835.1). Classification (GTDB taxonomy): domain Bacteria; phylum Actinomycetota; class Actinomycetes; order Mycobacteriales; family Mycobacteriaceae; genus Mycobacterium. Next base: position 1,497 of record JBEKNM010000289.1, on the reverse strand, counting down.
TGGAACCGGGTCGTCTTCCCCACTGGCTCGCCGCCTGCCAACCAGCGATACCTGGTTCAGCTCACCATCACGAGTCTGGCCGATGCGGCGGTCGAGCAGTCGTCCGACATCGAGGCGATCATCCACGGATTCGTCGTCTCCGCTAAGTAGCGGTAGGCGTCACGGTCGTAGGCCTACATTGTTGACAGTAGGTGTTGAACCGACCGGCGTCCTTGCTCGTGTACCTACTGTGAAGAAAAGAATGAGTGTCATAGCCGGCGTCCACGGCGCACTACCGCGGCACCGCTACACGCAGGGCGAAATCACCGAGGCGGTGCTCGAGTTTCCCGGTTACGAGAATCTCGGCGAGCCGGTCCGAAAGCTGCATAAAAGCGCCCAGGTCGACACTCGCTACCTGGTCCTGCCGCTCGAGGATTACCCGAAGCTGACCGACTTCGGCGAGGCGAACGACCTGTTTATCGAACACGCAGTGGAACTGGGGTGTGCAGCGCTATCGGGCGCGCTCGACGAGGCGGGGCTACTCCCGCGCGACGTCGACCTCATCATCTCGACGACGGTCACCGGCGTTGCGGTGCCGTCGCTGGACGCCCGCATCGCCGCGAAGCTGGGCCTGCGGCCCGACGTGCGGCGGGTGCCAATATTCGGGCTGGGTTGCGTCGCCGGAGCCGCGGGGGTGGCTCGGCTGCACGACTATCTGCGCGGTGCGCCCGACGACGTCGCGGTCCTGGTCTCGGTAGAGCTTTGCTCGCTTACGAAGAAGACCGATCCGAATATCCCCACGCTCGTCGCGGGGGCACTGTTCGGCGACGGAGCAGCGGCGGTGGTGGCGGTCGGCGAACGCCGCGCCAAAAAGATCGGCGCCAGCGGTCCCGACATCCTGGATTCGCGTAGCCATCTCTACCCCGACTCACTGCGCACGATGGGCTGGGACATCGGCGCCTCCGGTTTCCAGATCGTCCTCGACTCAGACGTCCCGGCAGTTGTCGAGCAGTATCTGGGCGATGACGTGACCGAATTCCTCGCGGCGCACGGCCTGACGACCGACGATGTCGGCGCCTGGGTGAGCCATCCCGGCGGCCCGAAGGTGATCGAAGCGATCAACGCCGCCCTCGGCCTGCCCGACGAGGCGCTCGAGCTGACCTGGCGCTCACTGAGCGAAATCGGAAACATTTCGTCGGCATCGGTACTGCACGTATTACGCGACACGATCGCCAAACAGCCGCCGAGCGGAAGCCCGGGCGTGCTGATGGCGATGGGCCCGGGATTCTGTTCCGAACTGGTGCTCCTGCGCTGGCACTGATCAACATGGTCTGGTTTGTGCTGCTGATCTTCGCGGTCGGCCTAGAGCGACTGGCCGAACTCATCGTCTCCACGCGCAACCGTGCCTGGAGCCGAGCCCGTGGCGGCGTCGAGTTCGGTGCGGGGCATTACCCGGTGATGGTCACGCTCCACACCGGTCTCTAGCGATGTTCCGATCACGGATCTGTCCGTCATGCA
>JBEKNM010000288.1:0-6033 GCA_049522835.1 Mycobacterium sp. | reverse complement strand
GCTGTACACACCAGAGCCTTCGGTCCCGCCGTTGCCATAGATGGACGAGATGTTTACCACCTGTCCTCGACCTTGCTCGATCATCTGGTCGTAGACCGCCGAGATGCCGTTCACAACGCCCTTGATGTTGACATCGATCGCCTTGTGCCATTTCTCCCAGGCCCGTGCGTGGTCGGCGAAATAGGCCAGCGGCATCACGCCGGCGTTGTTCACGAGCACGTCGATCGCGCCGAAGGTGTCGAGAGCGTGTTGCGCCGCCGCTTTGACCTGCGCCATGTCCGTCACATCCGCAACATGAGCCGTGCCTTCGAAGCCGGCCGCCCTTAGGCCATCGACGACCTGGTTGAGGCTGTCGGCGTTGATATCTACGCCGACAACCTTCGCGCCACCAGCGGCGCACTTTTCGGAGATTAGCTTGCCGAAGCCGCTACCCGCGCCGGTGACGATGATGACCTTGTCCTTCAGGTATTGCGACATACCTACCCTTCCTATCCAGAGTGAAAAACCCTCCGTCCGGCTGCCGCCAACGGTTCAGCCAACACCGCTAAACACTGCACAAGTGGTGTCTAGATTGGCAAGGTCCGACGAACACGCCGAATCCCGTCAAAGTCGCTCGGCAATTCCTGTCTGCCGTCGCTACGTCTCGACAGGAGCGAGCACCTGTAATAATCGAACGCATGTTCTGCGTATCTGCTTAAGGGCAGTCAGAAATGTCGGCTTTTTCGGTGAGTAGTTCGCGTAGTCGTGTGATTTGGTGATCCGATCACACGGAGCCCATGTACCGAGCGGGTCGCAAACACTACGGCTGAGCAGACTCAGCCAGCCGTGGCGGCGACGGTCAGGCCAATGTTCGCCGCGCGGTTTGCGAGTGTGTCGTCAAAGGTGGCAAGTGCGGCGCTATGGCGCTCGGCGGTGTACAGCACGCAGCAATCGGGCAGCTTGAGACCAGTCGTCGCGCGCAACTCGCCCAAACGGTGGGCCGCTTCGGCAGGTAGTTCCAGACTCCTGATTGCCAACTGTGCCAAGAGCTGGTCGAGGCGATCTGCTTGGCCCGCCCGGGAGGCGCCGACGTAAACCTCTGCAAGCGTGACGACACTGGATGCGAACGAGTCAGTCAGATGCGCCTTCAAAAGTGCCGTCGCGTCAGCATGATGCGAGTCGGCCGGCTCGAAGTGCCCGATGAGTACGCTCGCGTCAAGAATGATCACGCGGGCCAGTCTTCGCGAAGCTCGTGCAGGTAATTAGGCCCAAAGACGCCAGCCAGCGCTCCAGCCGTCGCATCGATCGACTGCTCGCGAGTGTCTTCGGCCGTCACACGATCGTGCACCAGGGTGTTTCGGCCCAGAAGGATAAGTCGCCGCAGCAACGCTCCCGGCTTATCAGCCAGGTCAGGCCATGTTTTCGCCGCCATTTCCAAAGCGCCGGCAATATCGTCAGTTTCGGTGATGGCGTGGCGCCGGTGGCTTGTCGGCATGCCAGAGTGTAACACCTTACACAGAGGTGTCACACCGACGCGGCACGACACGGCAGGTTAAGAACCGGTACCAGTCGCGGCGCGATGCCCGTTGGCGCTTCCGACGGCCAGGAAGAAAAGTAACGGTGTCCTTGATGGGCATCCGGGCCAGGTCGGTGCACAGCTGGGCGCGCAGCTCGAATTCGGCGCCGTTAGTGGGTGTGGTCGGAGCGCGTTGTCGTGCAGGCCCGATCGGCGCTAGGTCGCTGCATGGTGGCGGGTTTGATCGCCGCCGGCGCGCTTTGCGTCATACATCGCGGCGTCGGCGATTTTGATCAGATTGTCGATGACGTCACGACGCGGAACTGAGGCTTGCCGAAGCGGAATACTGGCCACACCGACGCTCGCGGTAATCCCGAAGACCGTGGATGCGATGGCGCTTCGCAGACGCTCGGCCTGTACGCGGATGCGAGCGTGGGCGATCAGGTCGGCGATCAGGAATTCCTCACCGCCGATGCGTGCGACGACCGCGTCCTGGTCGGTGTTGTCGCGGAGAACATCGGCGATGGTGATTAGGGCACGATCTCCGACGACGTGGCCGTGTTTATCGTTGAGGTGCTTGAAGTGGTCCAGATCCACCAGGGTGATCGCCAGACACCGATCGCCCAATGGCCCGGTGTGCGCGGCTACGAGCGCGCGGGTTGCAGGATAGAACGCGCGCCGGTTCAGCAGCCCGCACAGTGGGTCGACGTCGGAGTACCTCACGTCAACGCCGAGGTTTTGCACCAGGGCGTTGGCGGCGAACGGGACGGAGCCGAGGGCGACGGCGATTTCAAGGAATGCGCACACCGCGCGCACGAGGTCCCCGGTTGTCGCGGCCAGCATGATCGACAAGGTCAGCGCCGTCGCGGACGCGACCGCCAGATTGACGACGAGCAGACGCGCGCTGTGAAAGAACGCGATGTAGCCGCCGAGCACGGCAAACGACATGCAGCCCAGAAGACCGAACAGTCGGTCGGAGTAGCTCAGGCAGACGATTGCCGTGCAGGTCAGCACGCTGAGCGCATAACACACCGATTGGCGCTGTGTGGGCCATCGGCACGCCCAGAGCAGTGCCAGTGCCATGCACACCGCCACCGCGGCCAGCGCCGTGGCGTCACCGAAGATGCGATGCGGGCCGGCGGGACTCCACGTCATGGCCAGCGTGATCGAACTGAGGGTGACCGTGCTGACCGCCATCATCGATCGAATCAGCTTCTGCAGATGTCGCGACGCCAGATATTGCGAGATCCACTCGTAATGATCCGGTCGGCGCCACCACACCGCGACCGCGCTCACGGGCCGCGCCGTCGGTTGAGGCGATGAAGCGCACATGTCCCCCGCCGAGATCGGATGCCTACGCGCAGCCAGTCGTCCGGTCGGGGCTGCCCATGTGACACCGCATAATTTTCCGCCAGTCTCCTCCGCTTCCCAAATCAAGGCCGACCTGCGCGCGGCGCAGGGGCGCACGGTCGTCGTGCTGGGCAACGAAAGCACCGGAATTCCGCTTGATTCACTGGAGACGGTTGATGTCGCCGTCGAAATACCCATGGAGGGGACGGGCAGTAGCCTCAATGTCGCCGTGGCGGGGTCTCTGGTGATTTACAAGGTGGCCGGCCTGATCTGACAGGAGGGATCTAATACTCGACATGCCGTCGCAGCATGGTTTCGTCGTGGATTAGCCTCAAAGCGCGCAAGGCCATCAGCAGTGGCATAGCAGGACGCGGGCTGTTAGCCACCAAGCGAATCGATGCCGGTGAGATCGTTGCAGTCAAAGGCGAGTTCGGCATACACGAGTTCGGACGGCGCTCCTTTTCGTCAGGCGCGCCGTCCGAAGCACCAACCACCTGGTTACCAAGCGTGCATGAAGGTGCAGTGAAATGTGGCCTCGGCGTCAGGAGGAGAGTTTCTCCGCCTGACGCAAGCCCACCGCACTGTGCCCAGTTGATGGGCCTTGCTTCGCGTGGGTGCCGAGCGATCGTGCTGGGCGCCACAGCCGAGAGGAGGAATCTTTTCTTCCGGTCCGACCTTGGTCTGCCGTGGATCCGTACCTCGAGTCTACGCCTATCCAGGTAAGCAACAGAAAACAAGTTGGGCCGAGCGTTCAACGGGGCCCGACATCGACGAGCGGATTGAGGCGCGTCCGGCCCCTCTTTCATGTGGAAGACGATCCTGGACACCAGGGCCCCTCCGCCGAAGACCTGGGCGCAGCGCCGACACCCCTGGTGCTCGCGCAGGTGGAGTGCTAAACCAGAAGGAGCGCAGCCAGCCGACACCCGTCGCTGTGGCGCGGTGCGGCAACCGACATGTAGGAGGTGGTTGCTGTGCTTCATCCCGATCCATTCCGTGACATCGACAGACTCGCCGCGCAGATGCTCGGTGCACCGCCCGGATCCGCCCGAGTCCCACTAGCTATGCCGATGGACCTCTACCGCTCCGGCGATCACTACGTGCTTCACGCCGACCTCCCGGGCGTGGACCCCGATTCGGTGGACGTCAGCGTTGACGGCGGCATCCTCACCGTGACGGCACAACGCAGCGAACGCACCGAACACGACGTGCAATGGCTGAGCTCCGAGCGCTTCACCGGCGGTTACATGCGTCGCCTGTCCCTCGGTCCGGACATCGACGCCGACCACATCGCCGCCACCTATCAGAACGGGGTGCTGACCGTAACCCTGCCCGTGGCGGCAAGGGCCAAGCCGCGCCACATCGAGATCACCCCCGGGGCACGTGAGGAAACAAAGCCCATCGAGCCATCCGGCCAGCACACCACGACCTAACCTCTCTTCACCCGACGGGGTGCAGGCGGCTCATGCCGTCGGGCCTTGGCAATTGGTGATGCGCATTTCGCATCGAGTGCCGCGCGTCTATCAGATCCGCGACTGCTAGCGGCGCTGGCAACGTTGAACTCGTCGCATTCGGCATCGGTGGGTCGAAATCCATTGCGGCATGCATCGCTTCAGCGGCGGCAACGGCGGTGATCAGTTGGGTCTGGTCTTCGGCCAAATCGCCGTTACCCAGCGACTCAAGCCGGCCCTGATCCGCAGCAAGGGTCGTGTGGTCAACATCGGCTCCGTTGGCGGCAAGATCGCCGTGGCCACCTATGGTCCGTACGCAGGCACGAAGTTCGAACCCGCCGGCGCATGACGTGCGCTATGTTTCTGTGGAGCAAGGGCTTACTACGTCTGTGGCAAACGGGTGTCCCCACCGAATCGAGGATCCGATGAGTGACAAGTCCGATAGGCCGGCCCGTCCACTGATCGGGTTCATGACCCGAGATAACGCACCGCAGATTATCCCGGCACCGATTGACCGGGCGTGGATGTCAGAGGTATCAGAGATGCGCAAAGGTTGGCCTAATAGGTGTTTGCCGATGCTCATCGCCAACCAGAGCGGCTGGGTGCTGCGCAATCGGTGCGCGTTCACCGCTACGTGGATCGGTCAGGAAGACGGCGTGGACGTGTCCATCGCACCCGATAAGCGCGACACCGCTCAGTTCCTGCCCGTCAGCCATTTCGGTAACGGCATCCTGACCTGGCATCTGCCGATGGTGTTTCGCACCCCGGCGGGCTATAACCTGTTGGTTCGCGGGCCGGCGAACTATCCGAAGGACGCCGTATGTCCATTAGAGGGCATAGTCGAAACTGACTGGGCAAGCGCGAGTTTCAGCATGAGCTGGAAATTCACCCGCAAACTGATGCCGGTACGATTCGAGGTCGACGAGCCGATCTGCATGATCGTCCCGCAGCGCCGAGCCGAGCTTGAAGAGTTCGCACCCGAACTCAGGCGCATCGAATCTGACGAAGATCTGCAGCGCAAGCATGAGGCTTTTCTTCGCCCACGTGACGTGGAAGGGCAGAGGCGGGCAGCGGCGGCCGTCGCCGCGGGAGAGCGAGTGCAGTGGCAAGCCGACTACACGCGGGGCCGACACATCGACGGCGAGGCCGGGACACCGGATCATCAGACTCGCCGTCATCTTCGTTCATTTGTTCAGCCACAACATGACAACCGGCAATAGGACCGCGGGGTTGGACCGCGGCCGCAAAGTGGTGGGTGTCACGTGCTGCGCAGGAGTTCGAACAGCGGGATGACCCGTCTGGTCTTGGATTGGTAGTCGCCGAAGCCCGGAGCCAGGGCGACGATCCTCGGAAAGATCGCCTCGCGTTCGTTGGGCTCGTCAACCCATCCGCCTACGAGCGCCTGCACGCCGGTGACACCATCAGGATCCCCAACATCGGACGCGTTTTGACGTCCGGCGAGCAGTGCGTCGCCACCGTCGACGGATCTACCAGTTCTATTACGCTGCAGCACAACCTATCTGAACGCCAAATCGAGATCCTCATGGCCGGCGGGGCCATCAACTGGCGCGATAACCACCGAACCCGATGACGCCGTGTCGCACACGCCACCCACGCTCCCACGAAAGGACAGCCATGCCTGCCGAACCCAGCCCCGTGTCCCTCACCCGCTACAGCATGGAAGGCGCGTTCGGGAGTACCACGGCTACCTGGAAACTGAATCCGACCCCGCAAATCTTC
>JBEKNM010000287.1:0-6038 GCA_049522835.1 Mycobacterium sp. | reverse complement strand
GACGACATTCGATATTCGGCGAAATCCCAATCCCCACATGGCGTTCGGCGGCGGTGGACCGCACTACTGCATGGGGGCCTTCCTGGCGAAGATGCAGCTCGAGGCTTTCTTTCGCGAGTTGATCCTCCGCGCGCCCAATCTGCGTGTCGGCGAGCCTGATTATCTGGTCGGCAATTTCGTCCGTGCGGTCAAGTCCCTGCCCTACACCCTCGACTAGGAGAATTGCGATGACTGACTTCACCGGAAAGCGCTATGTCGTCACCGGCGCGGCATCCGGAATCGGACACGCGGTCGCCGAACGGCTGCTCGCGGCCGGCGCCGAGGTGATCTCGCTTGACCGCAACACCCCGACCGCCGCCGTCACGGCCCACGTCGACGTCGACCTGGCCAACCCACGCAGTATCGATGCGGCGCTCGAACAACTCGACGGCGAGTTCGACGGATTGATGAACGTCGCCGGGATACCGGGAACCGCGGCGCCAGACCTCGTGCTGGCCGTCAACAGCCTTGCGGTCCGGCAACTGACCGAGGCGTTCTTCGAGAAACTAAAGCCCGGCGCCTCGGTGACCATTGTGTCGTCGACAGCCGGCTTCGGTTGGCCGGCCAGGCTCGAGGTGATCCGTGATCTGCTGGCGACCGACACCTTCGAGGAGGGTGCGGCCTGGTTCAAGTCTCACCCACAGCAGGGCAACGCCTATAACTTCTCGAAGGAAGTCACCACCGTCTACACCATGTCGATGAGCCTGGCGCTGGCGGAGATGGGATTCCGCATCAACGCCGTGCTGCCGGGGCCAGTGGAGACACCGATCCTGGTCGACTTCGAAGCCACCATGGGCAAGGACACTCTCGACGGGGTCCGGGAGTTGCTCGGCAGGCATGCCGACCCGGGCGACATTGCCGACGCGGTGTTGTTCCTCGCATCGGACGCCGCGAGATGGATCAACGGTCACGCGCTCGTCGTCGACGGCGGTATCTCCGGAGCCGTGCTGAGCGGCGTTGTTCCCGCGCCTGAGATCTGAGGCAACGGACCGATGACCGTAAACGCACCCAAGATTGAACACATTTTTTTATCTGCATTAAATTCAGAATCCAGGCGCCGATCCTCATCACGATCGTCGAACCCCCAAGGAGCGACTATGTCCACACGCATTCTCACGTTGTGCGCCTGGTGCGGCCCGGCAACGGTCGTCATCGCATTGACCGGCTGGCTCATCGCGGGTGTCCTGCCGATACCGCTGGGTCCGGAAAGTTCGGTCGATCACGTCGTCAACTTCTACGGCCATGACACGCGGGTGATCACCGGCCTGGTCATCTCGACGCTCGGCGTCTGCTTCGTGTTCCCACTGATCGCGCTCATCGCGGTATTCATGATGCGCATGGAGGGCCGCACGCCGATCCTCACCTTCATCCAACTGATCACCGGTGCAGCGACCGGGGTCCTCCTGCTCGTGCCGTTGCTGCTCATGACTACCATCGCATTTCGGCCCGACCGCAACCCGGAACTGACCGTCACGCTCAACGACATCGCGTGGCTGCTGTTCATCACCCCGATCGCCCCGTTCATGATTCAGAACGTCTCGATCGGGGTGGCCATCCTCAACGACGCGCGCCAGACCCTGCCGCGCTGGGTCGGTTACGTGAACTTGTGGGTGGCATTCCTTTTCATTCCCGACCCGCTCGCATTCTTCTTCCACAGCGGGCCGTTCGCCTGGCGCGGGATCTTCATCTTCTGGTTGGCGCTGGCGGCCTACACCGTCTTCCTCGTCGTGATGGGTGTGACGTTGCGCCAAGCGATTCGAGCCTCGTCGGATCCGGACGTCTCGGCAGTGCCCGCCGCAGCGGCGTGAGCCGGCCTCAGAACCGGTCGGCGGCTGAGCCTGACCTGCCGGACTTTCTCTGGGTGGAGGACGAAGACCAACGTCCTTTGCAGCCGTCGCCGAAAGCCGCGACAGTCGTCGACCATCCCGCGGGCCATACCCCCGGCGAGGCCGGCCTCTGGGTTTTCATCCTGGGCGACATGACGCTGTTCGGTGCGATCTTCGTGGTCTTCATTTCGCAGCGGCGCGCGGACCGGGCAGGCTTCAAAGAGTCAGCGGCACAGCTCATCCAGGCCATCGGCGCCGTCAATACCCTCGTTCTGCTGCTGAGTTCCTATCTGGTTGTCTTGGCGGTGTTCGCCCACCGCCGGGCTCAGCACAGGACCGCGCGGCGCCTGGTGCTTGCAGCGATGGCGTGCGCGGCGACGTTCGCGGGCCTGAAGGCGTTCGAGTACTTCGTCGAGTTGTCCGCGGGCCACACACCCGCGACGGGACCCTTCTTCACCTTCTACTTCGTGCTCACCGGGCTGCATCTTCTGCATGTCTTCGTCGGCACGGCACTGTTGTCGGCGTGGACGGTGATGTTACGAAGGCGCCGGCCGTGGAGTGGGTCACGCAGAGCCGTCGAGGGCATAGCCGTGTACTGGCACATGGTCGACCTGCTGTGGATCGCGATCTTCGCGCTGGCGTATCTGGTGTGTGCCGAATGAATCGCGTTGTGCCAAAACGTGTCACGGCTGTCTTCGCCAGTCTGGTCATCGCCACGTGCGTGACCTGGTGGCTGGGTAGCCAGCACTCACACACCGGGCAGGGTCTGCGAATCGCGGTTGTCATGACCGTGTCGATCGCCTTCGCCAAGATCTACTTCATCGGCCAGGACTTCATGGAACTGCGGCATGCCCCCAGGGGCTTGCGAGCAGCATTCGCCGTGTGGGTGATCGTGGTGGGTGGCGCTGCGGCCGGCCTCTGCGTTCTGTGATCCGCGGGGGAGTCCGCGGCCGGTGTCGTGACGAGTGATGCACTGACCGGCTGAGATCGCCTTCGATTCTGGGACGCCAGTAATGGACACGCAGTTCCGCCGCAGAAATCGGCGCATGGACTTGCGCACAACGGCACAGGAGCGCGAGCTAATCGACCGCGCCGTGACCGCCAGCGGACCACTTTCACCTCGATCCCTCGGTTCTCAAACAGTGGGACGACGTCAACGCCCGACCCGCCCGCGCCCTACCAGGGCTGCGCCGACTGATGCAACGCCCCACGCCATCCACCGAGTGAGGCGCGAATGGCTCCGCCGTTACGCCCGGCAATCAGGCGCGACCGGCACGACACGAGTCGTCGTCGTCACCGAGCACCAGCACCATCGAGTCGTCGCCTATTACGCCTGGTGTATGGCCCAGCTACACACGGAGGCGGTCCCCGGCCGGGTGCGTGCTGGCCGCTATCCGCAGCCAGTAGCCCTGCTCGCTCGACTCGGTGTGGACGCCGACCACGAATGCAGGACTTGGGGCGGAATGCTCCAAGACGTCTTTGGCCTGATTGAACTCTCTGACGACATCGGCTGTCGAGGTCTCCTCGTGCACGCCGAATCGCTTCTACAGTCATCTCGTACCGTTACTTTTCTTGTTGGCCAGTGTTGGCCATTGCCGGGGTAACGGTTGCCCGGCCCGGTAGCCCTGTGCTTGCCCGGCTGGGTGCACGGGATGTGGTTCCCCGTGTCCCTGTCCGGTGAGGGCTATCGGTAGTCGCCTGTTGGTTGTTGGGTCTGGCCTGGTCGGTAGCTCTCACAGCACGATCCTCTGGTCGTGGGTGTGTCACACCTTTCCGTCGCCGGGCCCTAAAGCCTTGGGCGCGACGCCCGATCACCGTGGCCGCAGCCTGGTGACGGGTGACGTTCTTATAGGGTTTGCGCCAGTGCGCGTCCCCCCAGATGCTGCTGTAGGCGGGGTTGACCGCGAATAGTTGGATGCCGGCGCGGGCGGCCATGCCGGCAAGACGGCGGCGGAACACCGCGGTCGGGATGCCCGATACCGTCTTGCGGAAGCGTTTCCCACGTGCACCACGGCCCATGGTTTCGCGGCCGGTGGTGCGGGCATCGGCGAAGTTCAGGTCCTCCACGGCGATCGCGGTGATGTGATGGCGCCGGGTGTAGTGGATCAGGCAGGTGATCGCGTGGCGCACTTGGGCATCCCGGCGTGCTGAGGTGCCGGTGATATCGAAGTCGATGCGTCCAGCTGGTCCGGCCGGGTTGCCGTGGGCATCGAGGCGGCGCACCGCCAGGTGCCCGTCGTTGAGATCGACCCCCACCACCGGACCGGTGGTGTACAGATCATCGCCAGCGTCACATCCCTGTTTACCGACCCAGTACGGCAAGCTCGGCACCGACCACGCCGCGCTCAGATAGCGGCCCGCTCTCCCCGGACGGCGGGTGATTGTGTAGGACACCGAGTTCCCACCGGTGATCCGCTGGGCCCACTGCTGGCCGCGGTAGCAGAACACCGCCGTGCCGGACAACACGTAGCGGCCGCGTGGGGCATTGGCCAGGTGTTCCAACGGTGTGGGCAGTCGGATGCTGACCTGTCCGGCCGGGGTCACGGTGATGGTCAAGTTGCCGAACGGCTCATCGGGGGAGCCGTTGGCGGTGATCCGATACCGGGCGGCGTCCCACTGTTGTTGCCAGCGATCGGCGGTGAGTCCGGCATCGTGGAGGTGATGGCCCGTCTTAGCGAGCCGTTTACCGCCTTCAACCACATGCACCCGGTGGGCGGATCGGTCGGCCTGCACGCGGGCCAGCTCGCCGTGCAGATGCTGCAGCCGCTGCTGCTTGGCGAACCGTTCGGATTGAGTGGCATAGCCTTTCACCGCTTTGGCTGCTCGGCGGGCTCTGCGCTGCGCCACGCTCAGCGTGTCGGCGGTGGGGGCTGCCAAACGCTTGCCGATGGTGGCGATCGCCGCCCGCAACCCGATCATGTGGCGGTACTGGGCGTCACGGGCCAGCCGGTACTGGTCAGCATTGCCGACGATGACCGCACTGGCCCACCTGGCACTGGACGCGGCGGTCAACGCTTTCTTGCGGGCATTGAGCCGATCCCGGCGCACTTGATGCTTGGCATCCTCATCCAAGCCGGGCTCGATAGGTTCAGGTCGGCATACCCGCACCAAATCTGCCCGCCGCAACCGGCCAAGATGATCGCCAACCCGGTCGAGCACACGCTCGTCCTCAACAGTGGTCGACAACCGGGTGCTGATCGCCACCCCCGTTGGGGCAGCGACCGGCTTCACACCACGCCACTGCCGCAAGACCACACCGACACCATCGCAGACAACACCGACATGCTCATGACCCACACCGACCAACAAAAACGCCAGCAGTTCTCAACCCGAGTTCGAGCCCAGCGCCACCGACCCACTTCACCTCGTGTTGCGTATGAAGGACATACGCCGAACGCTGCGGGCCTAATTTGAGTCCCATTCCGGGATACCAGATGGGCGAATCTGCCTGGCCAGCAGCGAGTCCCCACCGTGAATGCAAACTACCGGCTGACCCCAGCCACCCGCCCACCCTCAACCCCGAATTGATCACCGACGAGCCCTTAGTTAATCACCGACCGCCACCCCTAACGGCTCGTTGCCGACGGTGATGGTGGCGGTGACGGTGTCGGTGGTGGGGTTGACCACCGACACCGTGTTGCTGCTGGTGTTGGTGACGAAGACGTCGCCGGCGGCGGGGCCGACGGGGCTGACCGCCGCCCCTTGCGGCCCGGTGTTGATGGTGGTGCCGTTGAGGCCGTTGATCCCGTTTGGCCGATCAGCCCGCCGGTGCCGCCGGTGATGTGGCCGTTGCCGCCGTTACCGATCCCCACGCCGTCACCGCCTTGCCCGCCGACACCCTGGATGCCGCCGGTGCCACTACCCGCGGCCCCACCGGCGTCAGTGATACCGCAGGCCCCGCCCTGACCGCCCTGGCCGCCGGCGGCCGCGATGCTGGTGTTGTTGGCGCCGGCTCCGTCATTGGCCGCCGCGGTTGCTATCCGCCGGTGCCGCCGGTGCCGCCGGTGGCGGTGCCGGAATTATCGACGGCGCCACCGCCACCGCCACCACCACCGCCACCGGCATCGCCGCCGGCACCCCCGGTGCCTCCACTGCCTTGGTTGCCGGTGCCGCCGGTGGTGCCACCAGCACCGGCGGCACCACCATCACCACCGTTGGCGTTAAACGATCCTC
>JBEKNM010000286.1:0-6441 GCA_049522835.1 Mycobacterium sp. | reverse complement strand
CAAGAAAGGGGCGATGACGGCGCTCGGTCGGCTCGCGCGCCGCACCGTCCGGCGTGCCGATGCGCAGCTGGCCGCGAATTTGGCCAGCCTTCGCGAGTCACGCCGGCTGGTCCGCGAGTGGCTCACTGCTTGGTCGCACACCGAACTGATCCCGGTCGCGTTGGTGGTGGTCAATGTGTTCGTGGAAAACGTCCTCGAACACACCGGAAGCGTCCCGATGATGAGAATCGAGAGCGACGGCGCAACAGCGACTATCGCGGTGTCCGACGGCAGCAGTGCGCCCGCCCAGCGGCTGCCGTCACCCGCGACGGGCCTCGACATGTCCGGCCTGGCGATCGTCGCCGCGTTGTCACGCGCGTGGGGCAGCACTCCCACTTCGTCCGGCAAGACGGTCTGGGCGGTCATCGGGCCCGAGAACCAGCTCTAAGCAGCTCACCTTCTTGTGCGGGGACCCGGGCGCACGCCAAACTAGAACACGTTCTAATGTCGTGTGACGGTCCCCTCGAGGAAGGCAGACGACGTGCGGTTCACCTACGCAGAGGCGATGACTGACCATAAGTTCTACATCCCGCTGGCCCAGGCGGCCGAGGCGGCCGGGTACTACGCCATGACGATCGCCGACAGCATCGCCTACCCCTTCGAATCGGACTCGAAGTACCCGTACACGCCCGACGGCAATCGCGAGTTCCTGGACGGCAAGGAGTTCATCGAGACGTTCGTGCTAACAGCAGCATTGGGCGCGGTGACATCGACTCTGAAGTTCAACTTCTTCGTCCTCAAGCTGCCCATCCGGCCGCCGGCGCTGGTGGCCAAGCAAATCGGTTCACTTGCCGCGCTGATCGGCAACCGGGTGGGTTTCGGGGTAGGTACCAGCCCGTGGCCCGAGGATTACGAGCTTTTGGGCGTCCCCTTCGCCAAGCGCGGCAAGCGGATGGACGAATGCATCGAGATCATTCAAGGCCTGACCAGCGGCGACTACTTCGAATTCCATGGCGAGTTCTACGACATCCCGAAGACAAAAATGACCCCCGCTCCCACCAAGCCGATCCCCATCCTGATCGGCGGCCACGCCGACGCGGCGCTGCGGCGCGCGGCACGTTTAGACGGCTGGATGCACGGCGGCGGCGACCCAGAGGAACTCGACCGGCTCATCGCCAGGCTCAAGCAGCTGCGCGAGGAAGAGGGCAAGGACGGCCCGTTCGAGATTCACGTCATCTCGGTCGACGGCTTCACCGTGGACGGCGTCAAGCGCCTCGAGGACAAAGGCGTCACCGACGCCATTGTCGGCTTCCGCATCCCCTACATCAGGGGAACCGACACCGAACCGCTGGACAACAAGATCCGCAACCTGGAGATGTTCGCCGAGAACGTGATAGCGAAGGTCTGAAGCCTTACAGGGGATCCCATTTCGGTGCCCGCTTTTCCATGCGGGCTTTGGCGGCCTCGGCCGGATTGTTGGTGAAACCGCTGAGGATCTGGGTGCGGTTCTCGATCTCGATTGCATGCCGCAAACTGGGCGCGTCCAGCGCCGCGTTGAGGCCGATCTTGGTTTGCCACACGCCGTAAGCGTTGTTCTCGGCGATCGAGCGGGCAAGCTTGACGGCCGCCGGCATCAGGTCATCGGGCGCGACCACCTCGTGCACGAGCTTGATGCGATAAGCCTCAGCCGCGTCGATGATCCGACCGGTCAGCATGAGTTCTCGCGCCACCCCGGCGCCGACGATCTTCGGCAGCAGGTAGCTGGTACCCATGTCCATCGACGAGAAGCCGGCCTTGATGAACACCGACCCGAACCGGGCATGTTCGGATGCAACCCGGATATCACTGACCAGCGCAAACGCTAGCCCGCCTCCGACGGCGACCCCGTTGACCGCGGCGATCACCGGAATGGGCAGCTCGTAAAGCCGGGTGAACAGGTCAGCCAGGCGAACCTGAGCGTCGTAGTTGGTCTTGAAGGCCGGGCCCGGGGGGGTTTTCGGTTTAGTCCAGGGCTGGCCAGTGCCGCTCAAGTCGGCGCCGGCGCAGAATCCGCGTCCGGCTCCGGTCAAGATCGCCACCCGAAAATCTCCCCCGCTGAGCACATCCAGGGCGTCGTCCACGCCGTTGATCAACGATCCGTCGATGGCGTTCAGGCGCTTCGGCCGGTTCAGGGTGACGCAGGCGATGTTCTCTTCGAGAGTTACGAATTTTACTGCGGGTTCCACTGCGGGCATAGCCAAACCGTAGATGACTCAGCGGATTTCCAGGGACGCGGCCTACGGTGGATTCGCCCGCACAATCAAAGGAGTAACCATGCCACGAACCGAGGGCGACACCTGGGACCTGGCCACCAGTGTCGGAGCCACCGCCACCATGGTCGCTGCCGCCCGAGCAGCGGCGACCAGACGTCCGCAGCCGGTCATTACCGACCAGTTCGCCGAGCCGCTGGTCCGCGCTGTCGGGATAGACCTGTTCACCCGGCTCGCTGCCGGCGAGCTGGATGCGCTCGACGTCGAGGGTGGTGTGGGATTCCCGAGGATGATTGACACGTTCGCCGCCCGCGCCCGGTTCTACGACGACTACTTCGCCGAGGCCACCGCCGCGGGCCTGCGCCAGGTCGTGATCGTGGCGTCGGGGCTCGACGCCCGCCCGTACCGGCTTTCGTGGCCTGCCGGGACGACGGTGTACGAGATCGATCAGCCCGAGGTGATCGAGTTCAAGACGGCGACGCTGGCCAAACTCGGCGCCGTTCCCGGCGCCGCGCATCGCACGGTGGGCATCGACCTTCGCGAAGATTGGCCGGCCGCGCTGCAGGCCGCCGGCTTCGATACCGCCCAGCCCACCGCATGGCTCGCCGAGGGGGTGCTCATCGGTTTTCTGCCGCCGGAGGCCGAAGTTCGGTTGCTGGACTACATCGTCTCGCTCAGCAGCCCGGGCAGCCGGCTTGCCGCCGACTACGGGCAGGTCGCAGGCCAGTCCGAAGAGGATGAGCAACAGGCGCAGGCCACGACCGAGCGCTGGCGCGCGCTCGGCTTGGATCTGGACATAGCCGGCCTGACCTACCCCGGTGAGCACACCGACGTCGCCGCGCACTTGCAGGCGCAGGGATGGGACACGGCCACAGCCGATCTCGCCGAGCTGTTCGACGCCGGCGGGCTGGCTCCGCTGGCGGACGTCGCCCAACAGGCCCCGGCCAGCACGATCGGCTTCGTTCGCGCCATCCGCAAGTAGCTCAGCCGCGTTTCGCCAGCCACTCGGCCTGCATCACCAGCAGCGCCATTATCTCCAGCTGCGGGGTGTTTGGGTCGAGTTCACGATAACGCTGGTAGACGTTGACAACGACCCGTTCGGCGTCCAGCCAGGTCGCGTATTCGCCGAGGTCGATAGTGTCGGCGGCCTCGGCCCACGACAGACCCTCACGGTAGGCGGCCCCGGCCTGTTCGGCGACGTGAGCGAGATATCCACGGACCGCACGGATCCCGTCCGGATCAGTGACCGGACCGTGGCCAGGCACCACCGTCGGCGCGTCCAGCGCGATCATCGCGTCGCACGCCGTGACCCAGTTTGCGATGGGGCCGGCCCAGACGATCGGCGTGCAGCCGATGAACAGCAAGTCCCCGCCGAACAGCACCCCGGCGTCAGGGACGTGCACGACGGAGTCCGCCGCGGTGTGCGCAGGACCGAGGTTCAGCAGGTTGATCTGCCGGCCGCCGACGTCGATGGCGAGATCGTGGTCGAACGTCTGGTCGGCGTTGCGCAGCTTGATACCGCTGAAGTCGAACTGCCCAAAGCGATCACGCGCGTACGGGGTCGCAACCGGGCCCAGGTTGGCGGTCTGCACCATGGCCAGCATCTCGGGTGCCATACCGTGCGCGATCTCCTCGGCCGTGCCCTGGGCGGCGATGATGCGCACCGATCCGTCGAGCAGCTGGTTGCCGTGGGTGTGGTCCCCGTTGGAGTGGGTGATCAACGCGTCGGTGATGGGCGCGCCATCGGTGACGGGCTTCATCGCGGTGAGCATTTCGCGGGTCAACGCGAGGTCGAACAGAGTGTCGACGAGCAGGGAGGCACCGTCGCCGGCGACTAGCCCGGCGTTGCTCCAGCCATAGCCGCCGTCCGGCAATATCCATGCCCACACCCGGTCGGCGACCTCGTGCAGCCCGCGTGTGTAGGGGACCCGCGCGGGCGCGCGGTTGACCCGGTTGGGGACAGGCGCGGCATCCGGGTTGGGCCGGGCGGCCAACGGGTGTGGCGCGCTGCTGGCACGGACGGTTTGCCGCGTCTCCCCCAACCCCTGGACTTGCAGGGTGACGACATCGCCGTCGTGCAACCAGCCCGGGAACGAGTCCAGCGCTGCTGGATTGAGGTGCTCGACCAGTGTGCAGGTGGGTACGGTGCCGGAGCCGATGACGTCACCGGGGGTCAGCGTCACCCCGCGTGAGGCGTAAGAGATGACTTCGCCGAAAGTCCAGTCCATCTGGGCGGTCGATCCCGAACCGATCACGGTGTCGTTGACCAGGGCGGTGACCTGCAGGCTCAGCTTGCCGTCGCGGCGGTACGGCTCCAGCTCGTCGGGCGTGACCAGGTAGGGGCCTAACGTGACGCCGCTGTCTTTGCCTTTGCCCTGCCCGATCGCCAGTTGGCTCTCCAGCTGCTGCAGGTCTCTCGCGGACCAGTCGTTGAAGATCATGTAGCCGATGATGGCCTGTTCGGCCTGCTCGACCGTCAGGTTTTTACCGCTCGCCCCGATGACCGCAGCGATCTCCAATTCGAAGTCCTGCCAAGCACTTCCGGGGGCCGTCGGCGCGTCGTCGTAGGGTCCCAAGACGGTGGTCGGGCAGGCGAAGTAGAACGCGGGAATGCGGTACCAGGTGTCGCTGAGTACCGGTCCGGCGCCCAGGGCGGCTTGGCAGTTGCGCATGTGGTCCAAGAAACACAAGGAGTCGCGGATCGACGGCGGTCGCAGGATCGGCGCCATCAGCGCCACGTCGCCGAGTTGCACTACCGCCGACGCTGAACGCAGTGCTTCCTCGCCGGCTTGCCGCAGCCCCTCGGCGCCACGCCCGATCAGGTCAAGCAGCGTCACGCCCGGCGGCGCCGCGTAGATCGTGTCACCGGAAAGGACACCGGCACGTTCGCCGTCGGCACTTCGATACGTCACCCATTTCATTCGCGTACCACCTCACTTGGTTTCTTGTCCGGCCGCAGACCGCGCCAACTCGATTGGCGCAGTCGGTTATCCGGAGTCCATTCGCTGTAGCGCACCTCGCCCACCAGCACCGGCTCCACGAACGCCACACCTTTGGCGTCACGCGCCGGAAGCGAGGCGTCGAAGGGAGATTCGTCGGTATGCAGTGGCTCTAGCGTCTTCTTGAGGTTCGCCAGGTCGCGTTCGGTGAAGCCGGTACCGACGCGCCCGGCGAAATGCAGGCCCCC
The DNA here is from genome assembly GCA_049522835.1 of Mycobacterium sp. GTDB lineage: Bacteria > Actinomycetota > Actinomycetes > Mycobacteriales > Mycobacteriaceae > Mycobacterium. The sequence continues at coordinate 1,026 of JBEKNM010000286.1, read as the reverse complement.
GGGACTGGGAATGCCCATCAACAAGGCGCCGATGCCACTGGTGCGCCCGCCTTCCCCGGCTCGCCAGCCGCCGATGACGACTTCCTGGGTGTTCCAATGCTTGTCCTTCACCCATGAAGCCGACCGCCGGCCCGGTTGATAACTAGAGTCGCGCTGCTTGGCGACCACGCCCTCCCAGCCGTGCTTGCCGGAGTATTCAAGCGCCTGGGCACCGTCGCCGGGCAGCAGGTCGGGAACGGTGAGATTGCCTGCACTGGCAAGGGTTTCCAGCAACTTTCGCCGGTCGGAGTACTTGGCCCGCAGCAGCGAACGGCCGTCCAGGTAGAGTAGGTCGAATGCCCAGTACTCGACGCGGGTGGCACGGCTGCGGTTCTGCATCTCGTTGAAGCTGGGCACACCGGACTTGTCGAGAGCGACGACCTCGCCATCGAGTACCGCATGATGGTCGGCGAGATCGTCTGCCAGTGAACGTAATTGCGGATATTCTTTGGTGACGTCGCGTCCGCTGCGAGACCGCAGCCGCGCGAGCCGCGCGGTACCGTGGTCGGCTTCGACCAGTAGCCGGTAGCCGTCCCACTTGCCTTCGAAAGCCCACCGACTTGCCTTGAGGGCCGCCACCGAACCATGTGTTGCGAGCATGGGGGCGACATCGTCGAACTCGAAGACCTGTTGATCCTTCATGCGGTGCGCCAGCCACTGGTCACCGTTGGTTTGAATCAGCGCATAGCGCCCGGAGATCCGGCTGCCGTGCAGGTTGACGATGACCTCCCCTTTTTCGGGGGAGTCATTGAACTTTTCGGTGTCGTAGGTTCCGGAATCCCAGATGATCACCTTGCCGGCACCGTATTCCCCTTTGGGGATGTCACCCTCGAAGCTGCCGTATTCCAGCGGATGATCCTCGGTGTGCACCGCTAGATGGTTGACCGATGTGGTGTCCGGAAGGTTCTTCGGCACCGCCCACGACACCAGCACGCCGTCTCTTTCCAGCCGGAAGTCGTAGTGCAGCCGGCGGGCGTGGTGTTCCTG
>JBEKNM010000285.1:0-6057 GCA_049522835.1 Mycobacterium sp. | reverse complement strand
CGAGACCAACAGGTAGATCACGGCGGCCACGTTGATGGTGAAGGTCACTACGCGCGTCATCGTGATGCCCTTGGCCAGGTCATGGATCTCCAGCGGCAGAAAGACCGAGGTGGCCACCACTGCGAAATACTCTCCCCAGCGTTTCAGCAACCACAGGCCGACACCTTCGACGACCTCCAGCAGTGCGTAGCCAGCCAACATCGACGTCAGCAGGACCAACGTGGACGGTTTGGCCGCCAGCGCTTTTTCCAGTTCATGCACCACCGTCATCTGATCGACCTTGAGTCCGGCGGCACGGAAGATCGGCAGATCGCGGTCGAGGGTGGCTTGGATCGCCCCCCGCGCACCGCGAAACGTCCACACCGCATACGCCGCGATCCCGATCACCACTGCCCGGAACAAGCGTTCGATCGCGAGAGCGCGAATGATGATGGCTTGGCGTAAAGCCTTGCCGCGCATGGTCATCGGTGCGTCTTCGGCACGGCCTCGTCCATGTGGATCGCCTAGCGTGTATTCCCCGCAACGCAGACATCGCCACACTTCGCCTAACCCGGTTTTGCCGCTGAGCCGGTTGGCAAGCGCCTCCTCATCCGGTGCGTACGTGATGTGCCCTGCGAGCGCGCAGGTGACCAACTCCCACCGGTTGATGCCGCGATCCTTCTGCTTGGCCACCTGCGCTCCTTTGATACCGGGATGCGCCGATCATTCAGCGCAGGTGGCGACCCATGCAAGAGGACGCGCGCAACCGCAGGACTCCGAAGGTCAGAAACGCGGCTTGCTCCGGGGACGTTGGGCGGTGGACCTCACCTTGCCCAGCAGTCCGGTGAGATCGGCGACGGGGATCTCGTCGATGTGTTCGACCGCGGCGACGATGTCAGCGCGCAACGCTTCGTCGCAGAATGGTTCGGCAAGCCAATGGAACTTGTCCACGACACGGTCCCAGGACATCGGCCGGGTGGGTGATCCCTCGTAATCGCTCTCTTCGCGGCTGAATTCCCGCCCGTCGCGCGTGACCACGTGAACCCGGGTCGCTGTGCGTCGCGGGTAGTCGGCAGTCAGGTCGGCTGCGGCCTTGACGTGGACGCGTGCCAGCAGGTCCTGTACGTCGCTACGCAGGACACGTTTGGTCTCAAGCTGTTCGGGACCCACCCCACCGTCGAGCAGTGCAACCGCGCTCAGATACTTGAGGTTGTAGTCGGCTTGGTCCTTGGTCCGCGGATGATCCTTGTCGCCGTACGCTCCCCCACCGGCGATGTCATATGCGGTCTGAATGACCTCGAGATTCACCCGTGCGACATCCTCACCGTGCAGATTGTTGTCGGTGCGAATCGCCAAGACGGCGTTGATGATGGCCTGCCCGTGGATCAGTGAGCAGTACTGCTTGAGGTAGGTTTGCTCGACGGAGGCGAGTCCTCGGTCAGCAGTGTGGAAATCGATTGGCTGACCGAACAGCTGCACCAAACCGTTGGGGCCTTCGAACAGCGACTTGGGCCCGGTGACCCCGCGGCCCGCCAACATGGTCGTGTAGACCGCACGCATGCCGGTGATGGCAGGCGAGATGCCTTTCCAATTCGAGACCGGTTCAGAGTGCACGGCTGCCAGCGACACGTTGTCGGCCGTGGAGGTCGCGATCGCGTTAGCGGTCTGATCGGCGTCCAGCCCCAGCAGCTTTGCCGACCCTCCCGCGACTGACATCGCCAGCTGCAATGCATGATTGAGCCCTCGCGCCATGACGGGAACTTGTGCGCTGAAACGGCATCCAATCTCGTAGGCGACCGCGAGCGCCAACAAGAAATCTGCTCCGCTGGCGTTGACGTGTTCGGCTACGGCCAGGACCGCACCGAAGTTATCCGCCGGGTGGCACAGCCCTCCGACCGTGAGATAGGTGTCGAGCAAATCGGGGTAGCGCACCAGCACCGCGTTGAAAAACGCGGCCTGATCCACCGATGCTCGTCCGCCCCCGACGAGTGTGGCTGTGGGGCGTCCGCTGAACTGCTCGGTTTGCTCGCGGATTGGCGCGATGAGCTCACCGTCCAGTGAACCGACGGCACAGGCAATGCTGTCCAACACATTGCGCTTCAGCAGCGCCCGCGGCTGCCCGGTCAAATCTGCTTGCCCAGCGTCTACGACGAAGTAGCCAAGATCGTCCACAACGTACTTATGTGCCATGCCTTTTCGTCCCTTCTGCGAATGCCGACCCGCCCGGTGAGTCGCCGTGCGGGGCTACATAGGCCTACTGGCGCTCAGCCGACCGACGCCGCAGGATCCTGCTGAGATTTGGTAATTGCCGCCGTTTCGTCGGTCAGCTGTTTGCCGATGATTTGGATCTGGCGCGCGCTCAGGGGGCACAGCGGATGTACGGCCACCATCAGCGCGACTTGTCCACGATGGTCGAAAACCGGCGCGGCGATGGTGACCACGGGCTGCTTCCGACGACCAGGGTTGTCGTCGGAAAGGAAGCCGATGGTGGTGAACTCGACGAGTAACTGGTCCATGATGTGCCGCACCGGAGTCGGCATCTCGTTGCTATCCAGCGTGCCGACCACTTGGACTGCCTGTGCGAGCGCAGGCGTTGTCCAGTCGACGTCGAATCCGCGCTCACGGGTGTGCTCCAACACCCGTTCGAGCCGCTGCGTGCGATCAGCGTTGCTGCCCGCGCCGCGACGGATCCACGCGCGTTGTTCCTCCTCTGTGTCCCAGGCGGCCAATGCGACGCCGAACGGTGGGGCATACGGGATGCGATCACCCGGTATCCCCGCCGGCTGGGTGGCGGGGTCACCCTCGAAGGCTGTGACCACCAATGAATCACCGAATCGCTCGACCACCGAGCCGGCATAGCCGACCTTGCGGGAGAGTCTGAGCGCCGCGGAACGAGCGGCGTGCGCCAGTGGCCGAACGGTGTCGGTCAGCGCGGCCACCACGGCGAGCGCCGGGCCGAGAGTAAAAGTCTTGTCGACGGGATCGCGGCTGGCCCAACCACGGTCACACAGCGTCTTGAGGATCGCGTGTGCCGTCGCCTGAGTCAGATCGAGTTCGCGCACGACGTCGGAGAACCGCAGCCGCGCATTTCCGGACCGTGCCAGCAGCTCGACAACGTCGAGCACCCGGGCGGTCGGCGCCGACGTCGATCCGCGAATGGCTTGACTCCCTTATGACGAAGTTCTTACAGTTACCCGAGCATTCGAGATTTTACATCGACTATTCGAGAAATTAAAGGATGACGCATTGCGTGCTGTTGTTTTGAGAAACGGGCGGCTACAGGTCCGCGAGACACCGGACCCACGACCCGGACCTGGAGAGCTGTTGCTGCGAACGCTGAGCACCGCGATCTGCGCGTCGGACGTGCACTTCATTGACTACCCGGAACTCGGTGTCAACGACCCGACCGGTCGCTCGCTGTATGACGCGGATCAAGACATCGTGCTCGGCCACGAGTTCGTCGGCGAAGTGATCGGGCACGGACCGGGCTGCACGAATCAGTACGCGATCGGCACCCGAGTAACGGCGATGCCCATTCGCCTGCTCGACGGTGGGGCCGGCGGCGTGCGAATCATCGGTCAGCATCCCGAAGCGCCCGGGAGTTTCGCTGAACTACTGGTGGTTTCGGAAGTAGCGGCCACACCCGTCGCCCCTGGTGTCTCCAGCGATGCCGTAGCACTGACCGACGCGTTCGCCGTCGGCGAGTTCTACGTCCGGTCGGCACAGATCCAAGAGGGCGAGGTCGCCATCGTCATCGGCGCGGGCGCGGTAGGCCTCTCGGCCGTCGCAGCCCTTGTCAGCCGCGGCGTCGACCCGATTGTCGCGGCCGACTACAAGTCCGAGCGCCGCGCGATGGCCCGCGATTGCTTCGGCGCGCACGTCGTGGTCGATCCCGCCGAGAAGTCGCCTTTCGATGCGTTCCGGGAGATTCGGGCGGACCGCGGGCTATCCGGCCCGGCTGTCGTTTTCGAATGCGTTGGCGCCCATGGGCTTATCCAGAAAATCGTCGAATCCGCCGAGATGGCAACCCGGATCTACTGCGCAGGCGGCTGGTACACCGGTGACACGTTAGACATCACCACCGCCACTCGCCAAGGCGTCACCATCCAATTCGGCGGCGGGCCGCACCCACAGGACTGGTACGGAACGCTCGACGCCATCGCTTCGGGCCGGCTGGACCCACTACCCTGCGTCGGCAGCATCATCACCCTCGACGAAGTGCCCGACGCGATCGACCTGGCCCGCAAGTCCGACGGCCCACCGCGCATCATGGTCCACCCGAACGGAGACAACCCATGACCGAACGAGACGACCGTCAGGAAATCTCCGATCTGCTGGTGCGTTATGCGACCGGGATCGACCGGCGCGACTGGCCGCTGTTCCGCACCGTGTTCACCGAAGGCTGCGAACTCGACTACGGCGAGATCGGCGTGTGGAAAGGCGTCGACGCCGTCACCGACTTCATGGAGCAGGCGCACGCGATGGCGGGGCACACGATGCACCGCTTGACCAACCAGGTCATCACCATCGAGGGCGATAAAGCCACGACCCGCAGCTACATCGACGGGGTGATCATGCTCAGCGACAACCAAGCCGGCGTCAACGCGCTCGGTTTCTACGACGACGAGGTCGTCCGGACCGCCGACGGCTGGCGCATCGCCCGGCGCCGGTTCACCCAGGTGCGCGTGAGTACGTTCGGCCAGCCGTAACAGTCAGGAGCATTCGGGTGACATTCGCGACGAAATATGGACCCTGGGCGCTTGTCGCAGGCGCCTCGGACGGCGTGGGTGCCGCCTTCGCCAAAGGGCTCGCCCGGCGTGGCGTCAACGTAGTACTCCTGGCGCGCCGGCAGGCGGTGCTCGATCAGGTTGCGGCAGAGATCGAGTCGGAGACGTCTGCCCGAACTCGAACCCTGGCAGTCGATCTCGGGCAACCGGGCGCGGCATCGGCAATCGCGGCGGCCACTGACGACCTGGAGATCGGGTTCCTCGTGTACTGCGCGGGTGCCGACCCGAACTTTGAGCCCTTCCTTGCCAATCCGATCGGCGCCGCCGAGGCGATGGTGCAGCGCAACTGTATGGTGCCGATGCAGCTATGCCATCATTTCGCTCCTGCGATGGTCGAGCGTGGCAGCGGCGGAATCGTCATCTTCGGGTCCGGTGCAGGACTGGCCGGCGGGCCCAACATGGTCGCCTACGGGGCCTCCAAGGCATTCGACATGGTCTTCGCCGAAGCGTTGTGGGCCGAACTGCACGATAAAGGCGTCGACGTCCTGGGCCTCATTCTGGGTAAGACGGACACTCCGGCGCTGCGGCAACTCGAGCACAGCCGCGGCCAGATCAGTTCGCCCGACGAGGTGCCGGCGGGCGTCGCCGCCGTGGACGACGTGATTGCAGAGGCATTCGAGAACCTGACCAACGGCCCGACCTGGATGGTGGGCAAGGACATGCGCGGCGCCGCGCAAATGTTGGCTTCACTGACCCGCAATCAGGCCGTCCAGCTCTTTACCCAGGCCGCGGCCGCGGCAATGGGCCCTGACCACTAGCGGCACCGCCTCGACAGTCCGGATCGATTTGCCAAAGTTTCAAGTTAGTGGGTCCTAACTTTGAAAATTGTACGGTCTGGCCAGCAAAGACAGGGGTTCGGATGTCGCCACTTTGAAAATCCATAACGTTGCTGGGAAGGGGGTTGAGCGGGTACCTTGGGCAAGCGGGTCAAGCCACGGCCGCGAGCCGAAGTAGCCACCACCAGACGGCACCCGTCGATGAGTTGAAGGATCACGATGCTCGCCATAGACAGGCCCTTTGGTCCAGTCCCGGTGGCGGCTCGGGCGCCGTGGCGCACCCTGACCCGTTCGGCCCTGATCATCGCGGTATTCATCATTCCCGCACTGGTGGTCCGAGTTGTCGGTCTTCATCTGGACCCGGTTGCCGCCCTGTTGGTTTATGGGGCAGCGGTCGTAGCAGCCAGCTTCCTGCTGGCGTGGGCCGCCGAAGCCGCGCAGATCGACGTCTCCGGCGGGCTTGCGATCGCCGTACTCGCGCTGGTCGCTGTACTGCCCGAATACGCCGTTGACCT
>JBEKNM010000284.1:0-7564 GCA_049522835.1 Mycobacterium sp. | reverse complement strand
TGTCCATGAAAGAGGGCATGGTCAGCGCCCGATGCTCACCCCGGTGCTGGCAATCAGATCGTCCGTGGCCAGCGACGCCGATACATGACCTGCGTTGTCGGTGACCCCGCGGCCCAGGGCTGAGACTCCCACGACCCGCTCGATTCGCTGGTTTTTGAAGGAGTCGCACGCGGGCCGGGTGAAGTCCGGGTAGGCGGCCTCGAGACTTTTTGCGTGCGGGTCCGGCGGCACCAGCAAGAACACCGCGTCGGCGCCGGCAAACGCGTGCTCGACAACATCGGGGTCGGCGTGAGAACCGTGCACGACATCGACGCGCTTGCGCACCTGGGCCGGCAGTCGGCGGGGATCTCGTGCGATTACCCGGATGGGCTCGCCATGATCCAAGACGCGGTCCAGGACCTGCCGGCCTATTTGGCCGGTGGGACTGGTGATAACAAGCATCTGATACCTCCGGAAGAAGGATCGGCACCGTATGGACTGTTCATCAATATTCCTGATCGTCAGTATTACTGACAATCTATACGATAACTGGTCCTGAGGCTGATCGTCAACATGCCTGATCGTTTGATCTGCGAATGGATACGCGGCTACGTCAGTGGCGGGCGCCGACGTGTTCGTGACGGGTTGGCCCCGGCTAGCGCTGGGTCTTGAATTCAATCACCGCGTGCAGCGCATTTTTGAGTTGTTGCACATCCGATTTCGTAAGCGCGGCAAGGAATTGGCGCTCGCAGCCGTCCACGAGCTGCGCGGCGCGGTTCTTGAGGTCACGACCATTCACGGTGAGCTCGACGGCGTTCTTACGCCGGTCGTCACGATGAGGACGGCGTTTCACCAGCCCTTTTTCCTCGAGCTGATCGATGAGGGCCACCATGCTGGTGCGGTCAATACCCAACAACTGGGCGAGCCCGGCCTGAGACAACAAGGGCTCCTCATCGAACCGCAACAGCGCCGCCCACTCCAAGGCGGTGATACCCAGGGGCTCAAGGGCTGCCGACGTTAGCCCGGTGAACTGTAGATACGCCTGTTTGAGCAGATGGCCCAGACGCGGTGAAGCGTCCGCGCTAGATCGTTGCTGCGACCGCGAGGCATCTTCACGCTTAGCCGGCACGCGGTAACTTTACTGCCAAACAATGGGTCAGCCATCAGCATCCCAGACGATCTGGTTCACTGACGGACACCCCGGCCGTAAATAACTTTCCCGATCATCAGCATATCTGACGGTCGGCGACAGTAGCGGCTATCGCGGTGGGCACGGATGCTCGCGACGGCTGGGCCAACGACGGCGCACACCCGATCTGTCTCTGCTGGAACGGAACCGGACGTGTTCGATCGCCCGAACCCTGAGCGTCATGGGTGATCACTGGACCAGCATGCTCATTCGAGAGGCCTTCTTCGGGACCCGCCGATTCGACGAATTCCAACGAAATCTCGCCTTCGCGCCCAACATTCTCTCGGGCCGGCTCCGACGCCTCGTGGAACAAGGAATCCTCGTCGCAGCGCCCTATGGCGACTGGCCGGTTCGCCACGAATACCGGCTCACCGAGCGAGGCCTCGACCTGTACCACCTGCCACTCGCCATGCTCACCTGGGGCCAACGGTGGCTCGAAAAGGACGCATCAGACATCCATTTGACCCACACGACCTGTGGCCACAAACTGGAGCCACTACTTAGTTGCGATCGCTGCGCCGCGCCAATTACCCGGCGGGACATCCGCCTTGGTTAGCGCCCACTCGTCGTTGCCAATCAAGTTCAGCAACCTGGTAAGTGCGTTTGGAACGGCTCGACAGACTGGGACCAGTGATCTACTGCAGAGGGACCGCTGATCAGCGGCATCTCTGTGGAGCTGTCAGGAATCGAAATCGCCGCAGCGCAACGGCTCCCGTCAGATCTCTGTCATCTGTCATCTGTCATCTGCATCACTACGCGAGCGCGGCGGGGTTGTCGCTGTTCATTACAGCTTTGATCGTCGCCGGAAACCAACGGGTCTTGCCTCGCGCGGTGGGAATCCCGTCGTCCATTAATCCATCAGCGATCGCCTGAAATGTCCGTCCGCTGGCACGCTCAGCGAGGATCCGATCAACGCCGCCCCGGGCCCATTTTTATTTCGACCCGCCTGTGCGGTCGTCATGCCAGCAACCGGCGCCAGCGCGTCTGATCGGGCCACGTGCTGGGATGACGCTGGGATGGCTGTGGTTTTGCTCTTGCATCCTCAATATCTAGTGCGGCTAGATACCATGTCTGAGGTGTGGTGGCAGGTACTGGATTCGAACCAGTGTAGGCGTTAGCCGACGGATTTACAGTCCGCAAGAGAGGCTATCTCCGGGTGTCTCCGCATATCCAGGAAGTCTCCGGCCTGGGATGATGGTTTCATCGTGTTCCACGGCATACCGGCTTGTAGCGCATGACAACGCCGTGACAACCGGCCCGAAACGATTTGTCTGTCCTGGGCCGTCTTGCTCGGAGCAGCTCATCCCCGGCCTCGTCCTAACCCGACATTAGACGTTCCGTGTCAGTGTGCTGCTTGCACTGGTCAAATGATGGGCGGTGTATCAGGTGGTCGTATGGGGCCGGTGGGGTTGACAGCCACGTAGATCGGCTCGGAGCCGACGTTGATGGTGGCGGTGACGGTGTTGGTGGCGGGGTTGATCGCCGACACCGTGCCGCTGTCGGCGTTGGTGACGTAGATGTCGCTGGCCTCGGGGCCGGTGGGGCTGACCGACACCTCTGCTGACCTCCGGGGTCGTCTAAAAAGGCCCCAAGATGAATTTCGAGGGCCTGATGATCTGCTGCCGAGTGTCTTCGGGCATTTCCAGGCCGTGCTCGCTGGCCTCCCGACGGATGCGCGCTTCCTCATCCAGGCCAGCTTCCGGGTTGTCAAACAGCGCCGTAACCTGTGTCTTCTTACCGAACTTGCTCTTACTGTTCACCGTTGCCCTATGGCTAGTCATCGTTGACCCTCCTCGTAGCCGCGAAACTCGGCGGCGATCGCCCGTACACGCTGACCAAACTCCTGTGCCTGATCCGCGTCAAGGGCCTCCCAGCCTGCGGCGATCGGGATGGTCCGCTCTCAAGGACTTCTCCGGCCCGACATCAACGTGAGTCAAAAACGACAAGCCCTTAGCTGATCACTAACACAGTGCTGTTGACCAAGTTGGTGACGTAGATGTCGCCGGCCTGGGGCCGGTGGGGCTGACCGCCACCCCTGCGGTTCGGCGACGACGGGGATGGTGGCGGTGACGGTGTTGTGGTTGATCACCGACACCGTGTCGCCACCGAAGTAGGCGGTGTAAACGTCGCAGGCCTCGGGACTGGGGGCTGACCGCCTCAGTTGGCGAATAACTGCATCGCCACGGTAGGACAGCGCCGAAAGCCGCAGCGCTGAGGGCTAGTTCACCGCCGCCTGGACGATCGGCATGAGAACCAAGAGCACCAGAATCAGCAGCGGCACAGCCGAAGTTCTTCGCGCTCCCGTATCAGCAGCCCGGCAACGCGTGCACCGTCGAGCAGCGATTCCAACTCTGCCTCGTCACTTATCGGATGGTCGACCATAACGGACGCCGGGCGCGGTTGTCTCGTATCCAGAGCGTTGAGTCGCATCGGTTGTTCATTGTGCGTCGGTGGCCGCGCGCTGTGCGGCTCTGGTCTTAGATAACGCTCGCCACCAGGCTCCGATATAGAGCAGCATCGAGGCCACCAAAGCCACCAGTACCCACAAAACGATCGTGAGATCGATCCAGCTTCCGAACGCCGGCGAGCCCGGAAGCGCGTTTCTTAGCGGTATCACCGCAAACAGCATCGCTGCGTACCAGGTTGTCAACGGCGCCTGAAACGTTGCTGGGTCTCGAAACGTCTGTATCGCAACGAACAAGCCAACTGCCGCGATCGCGACGAAGATGCAAAGGATGACCAGCGCGAATACCATCGTGCTCGCTGATCGCTGCAATTCGACTACATAGGGTGCCAACGCATTGGCGTTATTCACGCGAGTCACGTTGACTTTCCAGCCGCCCAACAGATCGTCGAATGTCACGTTGGCGCGTTCCGGCGTTTGCCCCGGGCCGGTGAACAGTGTGACCGTGATCGGCCCGGTGTGGTAGCTATCGAACGGCCAGCGTTCGACGTCGTGCGCCAGGGTCAGCGGAATGGGGAAAACACCGGGCAGCATACCTTTGGACCAGGTGCGCCTCACCGGCGTCGTCACGGATGTGACTGCCACAGTCAGGTCGTCCTTGAGAGCGTAGGTCGCCTCATCCACCAACCCCGGTCCCGGCTTGACGGCGAGGTCACCGACGAGCTCGCCGTAGCTGTTTTGAACAGTTACCAAATTCAGCGTCACAGTTGTGCCGCTGCTGGTCGGTCTCCCATGAGCCAGAACACTTTGGGATGCAGCACCATTGACGGCGAGAACGATCGACGCGACCATTGCACAGGCGATGACCCCTAACAGCACGACGACGCGAAGTCTCTTGTGCGGCCACCACCGGCGACCGCGAACCTTTGACTGCGGGCGCTTTACCGAAGACGACCGCAACGTTTCAGGGCTATGCGTTGGGAATCCGTTGGTCGCGGGTTCGAGCCCCGCCTGCCCCACCTTCAAACGCCGCAAAAGGGAAGGTGAACGGCTGCGGATGCGGTCAGGCGGGCAATAAGGTTCTTTATGCCGGGATTCTTGATCCGTCAACGTGATTGCCCTGATAGAAGCCGTGAAACTACTTCAGGCACGCGACCACGCGACACCTGCCGGACAGGCTGCGCGTCTTCCTCGACTCGGACAGGCTGCGCGTCGTCCTCGACAGAGCGCGCGGGGTAGATCAGCTGCAATATCGGACACGTCATCGCCGTTGTCACGACGGCCATCAACACCAGCATCGAATAGAGTCCCGTATCCAGGACGCCCAGTTTGAGCGCGAGCGTGAGTATGATCAGCTCGGTGAGCCCGCGTGTATTACTCAGCGCCGCAAGCGCTCCCGCGTCTCTAACAGAAAGGTGGGCGAGGCGGGCCGCGAAGAACGTTCCGAACTTACCACCGATGGCGACGAGCAGGATCAAGCCGAGTTCACCGACGGCGGCGCCTTTGATTGACGACAAGTTGACGGTGAATCCGGCGACGATGAAGAATGCAGGCAGTAGAAGTACGCTGCAGAATTTTCCCATTTTATCCTGCAGCTCGGCCAGGAGATCGGCCGCGTTTTCGCGAGGCATCGCTATACCGAACAGAAAGGCGCCGAAAATATAGTGCAGGCCGATCCACTCGGTGAAGCCTGCAGATACGAGCAATCCAGTGAGCGTCCCGGCTAGTGTTTGGATAGTGAGTTCTCCGCTTGCGGCGTGGGCTTGAGCCATCCTTTTCAACAACGGACGGACGAGCCAGATCATCGCGACGATGTAGGGAACCAGTAGAAGAATTCGCCATTCGGTTCGATTTATCCCCATCAACGCTACGGTCACTGCCAACAACGACCACGCGAGCAAGTCGGCGATCGCGGCGCAGGCCACGGCGAGGCGCCCGACCTGCGTGCGAATCATGCCCCGGTCCGCCAGTATCCGTGCCAGCACCGGAAACGCCGTAACCGACATTACGATGCCGATCATCAGAATGAAACCCACCTTTTGGGGGGTTGGATGTCTCGGCAGTAGATAGAACGCTAGACAAACGCCCAGCCCGAATGGCAGTGCGACCGAAGTCAACGATACTGCCAGTGTGGTAGCGCCCTGCTCTCTCACGGCACCGGGTTCTGTTTCGACACCGACTAGGAACATGAATATGGCAACCCCGACACCGGCCAGCATGGTCAGGATCGGTCGGATGTCGGTGGGAAACAAGAAGTTCGAGATTGCTCCCCCGAAGAGGGTTGGACCCATCAGGATGCCGCCGGCGATCTCTCCGACAATCGCCGCCAAAGAGAACAACAGTGCTGCAACGTGGTTGGACGTCATTATGCCCCTAATCTGGGATCCAATTCGCGGAAACGTATGCGTGCAGGCATTCATCACGCAACTAAGCGATTTGGGTTTCCTTAGATCACCGGTCACGTAGGTGGTTGGGTTGCATCAATATGTGGTTGGGTTGCATCAATATATAGCGAGAGGCGGATCGCGGCGCAACGTGTTGTGACCGCCAACACATCCCATTATGTGTCTTTGACACTCATTAGCCAACGAAACGTCATGATTTTGTCTTCCTATGTTAACAACATTATTCATTGGCAGCAATCACTATAACTCTCAGGTAATTCTCAGTCCAATTATCGGTATTTCTCGGGTTCGACAAACTCAATGGCGCCAGGCGAAGTCCGGCCCTTGTGACTTAGAACGTGTTCGGGAAGGGGTGGGCGCGCCTGCGTGACTAGCCCCGGTCATTCATGGGAGTGTTGATCGGCGACGGGTTTGGCTGAGCTGCTGTTGAGTTGGCCGATGGGCATGACAGGCGCCGGCTGGCGCTGCCGGGCTGCGGTTCTCCGGGTTCCTCGGATCGTGGGTGGACGGCTGGTCAGAGTGGTAGAGGGATGGCCGCGATGCGGGCGAAGACTGCGACGAGGTCACCCACCCAGGGCCAAGTGGCTGGGTGCCGCAGGTGCCGGCGTCGGGCGCTGCGGGTCAGCCTGGCCGGGACGTGCAGCAGCCGGTAGCGCAGGGCTTTGGGTTCGGCTGTGGCCAGTTGTCCGGTCAGGGCGAGCAACCGCAGCCAGGCGGTCAGGTCGGCGGCGATCGCGGTGGCGGTCAGCCAGGCCTGGTTGATCTGGTAGTCCCGTGACGGGAATCGGCCCAGGCCACTGTCTTTGGCGTGACGGATGCGGTCTTCGACGCGGGCATGGGCGCGGTGGCGGGCTTCCAGGAATCCCAGTTGCCCGGTGGGGGTGTTGGTGACGAACGCCTGATAGCGCTAGCCGTCGCGTTCCTCGAAGAGCGACAACTACGCGCCCGGGTGGGGTCGTGCTGATGTTCGGGATATGGCTGGCGATCGGTCATCTGGTGAGCGCGGCGGCCATGGCGATTACGCTCATCGGTATTCCGCTGGCTCTGGCCAACCTCAAACTGATCCCGGTGTCATTGATGCCGCTGGGCGAAGACGTCGTTGCGATCGTTTCCACTCCCGCAGGGGTCGACTATGGTGCGATGTCGATGAGTTCGATCAGCCGGGCCGGATCCGGTCGGGGTGGGACCAAAGCGAGTGCGTCGCGGGCGATAAGACCGGCCAGGTGCGGCGTACGCACCTTCGAGTCGACATCCCAATTTCCGTCCGGCCGGCGGGTGGCGGGCAGGACCCGGGTCGTGTCAGACGCAGCCAGATCACGGGTATCAGCGATGTGTCCGAGGGTCGGTGTGCGCGGGATGCGACTGGTCAGCGCGTCGACAATCGTCGGCGCTGTGATGAGAAGCGCGGCGACCGCGGCGTAGGGGTTGCCGGGTAGGCACAGCACGATCGGGCCGCCCGGAACTTGGGCAGTCAGCTGGGATCCCGCGGGCCGACATGACACGCCGTCGACGATCGTGTCGGCACGTGCGGCCTGCAACGCGCGGCGCAGGTGGTCGGCGGGGCCGTGCCGGGTGGCACCGACGACG
>JBEKNM010000283.1:0-6075 GCA_049522835.1 Mycobacterium sp. | reverse complement strand
ACGGTGACCGCCGCGCCCATCCCGCTGGCCACCCGGGCGGCGTTGTAGCCCGCGGTGCCGCCGCCGATCACCACGACGTCAGCGGGCTCGACGCCAGGCACCCCGCCCATCAGCACGCCGCGCCCGCCGTGGGTCCGCATCAGGTGATAGGCCCCGACCTGAGCCGAAAGTCGCCCGGCAACCTCGCTCATCGGGGCGAGCAGTGGAAGTGCGCCGTCGGCGGACTGAACGGTCTCGTAGGCGATTGATGTTGTGCCAGAAGCTAATAGTGCATCGGTGCAAGGACGCGAAGCGGCTAAGTGCAGGTAAGTGAACAGGGTCTGACCGCGTTGCAGAAGTCCATATTCTGCCGGCAGCGGTTCTTTGACCTTGAGCAGCAGGTCGGCGGTGGACCACACCTGTTCGGCGGTGCTGATCATTTGAGCGCCCGCCGCCTTGAAATCCGCGTCGGTGATTGCTGAGCCTTCTCCGGCACCTGCTTGGATCAGCACTTCGTGGCCGCGGTGCGTCAATGCGGCGACCCCGGCGGGGGTGATGGCGACTCTGAATTCGTTGCTTTTGGTCTCGGTCGGAATGCCAACTCGCATATTCGCCCCCTGGCGCGAGAACAGTGACGTTATGCCTCAAGTGTGAAGAAAGTTCGAGCTGACTGCAAACATACTGACGATCATTCGATATGATGCCGATATGACCGATAGATCAACGGATATGGCAAGACGGCCGGCTGACCCGCCGAAGGATGTTCGACCCGCTGATCTCGATGAGGTGGATCGCAGAATCCTGAGCTTGCTGCACGACGATGCGCGTATCACCAACAACGCGCTCGCCGAGGCGGTCGGGATTGCACCGTCGACGTGTCATGGCCGCGTTCGGCGGTTGGTGGACCTCGGTGTCATCCGCGGGTTCTACACCGACATCGACCCGGTGGCAGTGGGATCGCCGTTGCAGGCGATGGTCTCGGTTACGCTGCAGTCCAGCGCGCGAGGCAAGATCCGCAGCTTCATACAGCAGATCCGTCGCAGGCGGCAGGTGATGGATGTGTATTTCCTTGCCGGCGCCGATGATTTCATCCTGCACGTCGCCGCCCGCGACACCGAGGACCTGCGCTCGTTCGTGGTCGAGAACCTCAATGCCGACACCGATGTCGCGGGGACTCAGACGTCACTGATCTTCGAGCATCTGCGGGGGGCGGCGCCAATCTAGACCGGCCACATGCGATGACGAGCCGCGGTCGCGCCGTCACCGGTTCTTCACCTGCCCGCGTCGCATAACTATACTTGTCAGCGCGCGACGTCCACCGAGGCGACATTTGATCGATCGGTGTAAACGCCGAGGTAGGGGGCCAACGATGTTCACCGTCGACGACCAAGCGGCGGGTCCGCATGACGCATCTCTCGACCATGAGCGCCTGGTCCTCGAGGCGCGTGATGTCGAGTTCGACTGGGCGAAGCTGCCGTTTCACTATGTGCCCAACGAGCCGTTTGCCACCCACGTCCTCAACGTGCTGCACCTCTTGTTGCCCGCCGGCGAAGAGTTTTTCGTCGAGGTGTTCAAAAAGACGTTGCCTTTGATCAAAGATGATCAGCTGCGGCTGGATGTACAGGGCTTCATCGGCCAAGAGGCCGTGCATTCCCAAGCGCACTCGGGGGTGCTCGCCCACTTCGCCGCTCAGCGCGTCGACGTGACGCCTTACACCGACCAGATCAAGTGGCTGTTCGACAAGCTGCTGGGGGAGCGGCCCCGGTGGAGCCCGCGACGACAGCACAGCTGGCTGCTTGAGCAGGTCTCGTTCGTGTCGGCAATCGAGCACTACACCGCCATTTTGGGCGAGTGGATTCTGCACTCTCCGGCGCACGACGCCATCGGTACCGATCGCGTGATGCTGGACATGCTGCGCTGGCACGGCGCCGAAGAAGTCGAACACAAGGCGGTGGCCTTCGACACCATGAAGCACCTGCGGGCCGGGTATTGGCGGCAGGTGCGCGCCCAGCTGGTCGTCACGCCGGCCATGCTGCTGTTGTGGATTCGCGGAGTGCGGTTCCTGTACTCGGTGGATCCGCACCTGCCGCCCGGAACCAAGCCGCGTTGGCGCGACTACCTCCGGGCGGCACGCCGGGGTTTGGTGCCCCGACCGCTGCGATTCGTGCGGGTTGTCGGTGATTACTACCGGCCGGGTTTTCACCCGTCACAACTGGGCGGGCTGGGGCTGGCGGTCGATTATCTGGCCGTCTCACCTGCCGCGCGGGCGTCTCACTGACCTCCGTCGATGAACCGGCTGTTGGCGCGCATCGACATTCGGCAGACGTAGGCCATTTTTTTTGGGGGGGCATTTGTGGGGCATCTGGGGGATATGACCGTGCCGGAGAGCATTTGGGCCAGTAGGCCCGCCGACCTCTATGGTCGGCGCGACCGCGATCGTCTGGGCGTGGTGTTGTGGGGTATCCGGCTGTTGTTCGAAGGATTCGCCTCAGCGTCGCGGTGGGAGCCGTCGTGGGTGAAGCCGGTGCGGCGGACGCAATCGGCGGTTGTTACCAAACGCGAACTCGTCGCCCCCGACGTGGTCGCATTGACGTTGGCCGACCCCGACGGCGAATTGCTCCCGTCCTGGACGCCCGGCGGCCACATCGACGTTCAGCTGCCCTCGGGCCGACGCCGGCAGTATTCGCTGTGCGGTTCGCCCGGGCGGCGCACGGACTACCGCATTGCCATCCGCCGGATGGCCGATGGCGGCGGCGGCTCGATAGAGATGCATGACGCTTTCGACGTGGGTGACACCCTGTTGTTCGAAGGACCTCGGAACGCGTTCTATCTCGGCACGGCTGAGCATGACGTGTTGTTCGTGATCGGCGGCATAGGGGTGACCCCGATTCTGCCGATGGTTCGGGTCGCCCAACAGCGCGGAATAAACTGGCGTGCAATCTATGCCGGTAACAGCCGCGAACACATGCCCCTGTTGGACGAGGTGATGTCGGTAGCGCCGGGCCGGGTAACGGTGTGGGTCGACGACGAACAGGGCCGCTTGGCAACCGTCAATGATCTACTGGCCGGTGCCGGGCCGACGACGGCTGTCTACGTGTGCGGACCGACCGCCATGCTGGAAGCGGTGCGCATAGCGCGTGACGAACATGCCGACGCACCGCTGCACTACGAACGGTTTAGCCCTCCGCCTGTCGTCGACGGAATTCCCTTCGAGCTCGAGCTCGCACGGTCGCGACGGGTGCTCCGCGTTCCGGCGAACCGGTCGGCGCTTGACGTGATGCTCGACCGGGATCCAACCACCGCGTACTCCTGCCAGCAAGGATTCTGCGGGACCTGCAAGGTCAAAGTGCTTGCCGGACAAGTCGATCACCGTGGCCGCACCGTCGTAGACGATGACGAGATGCTGGTGTGCGTTTCGCGGGCGAAAGGCGACCGGGTGGTCATCGACGCCTGACCAGGGTCACCTCGCAGGCGCTGATCGATAAAGCCGATAGCCCACATGGGGCACGGTCACACCAGGTAATGGCTTCCAAATGTAGGTGCGCCCATCGAGTTGGAAGTCTTTCTTCTCGTAGAACTGACGTGCCTTGCGGTTCTTCTCTGCGCACCACAAGATCACGTCACCTGAGGGATTCGAGCGCACAGCTTTATTGAGCAGGCGGCTCCCGATGCCGCGGCGCTGGCTGTCTTCGACTGTGTACAGGGCGTCGATTTGTAGGTGTTCAGGACTTGCAGAGTCCGGTCCGAAGATGGACATGCCGAGTATCTGTCCGCCGGACTCGGCGATCCACATGGCCCATCCAGGCGGCCTGAGATTTTCTGGGTAAGTCTCGGTGGCCCAGCGCGTCGGCGTGGCGAGTATGTCGAGCATGTAATCCGAAAGCATTCCGGTCCAGGACTGTCGCCAAACCGGATAGTGCATCTCTGCGACTTTCGCGAAATCGGTCGGCTTAGCTTCTCGGATCCTGATGTCGCGGGGCTTCACGTGAGCACCTCCGCCGGTTGCGCCTCGGTCATCTCGTCTAAGCCTAGAGACATGGCGCCCTTAGCGTGGCGCTTGCCGTTAGGGGCCCGCCCGCTCCTCGTCGCCGAACAACCGTTCCGGGTGGTGGTAGTCGTTGGTGCGTGCGCCGCGGTCAAATCGCGGCGGCGGTACCCACTCGGTGCGGCCATTGGGAAGTCTCCTTGCTCGCCAGCCCTTTTCGGCTAACTTGTGCTCGGGTATGCAGGTCAAGGTGAGCTTGTTGATATCTGTCAAGCCGCCGGTAGCCCACTCGTCCACATGGTGGACTTCACACCAGTAGCCGGGTACGTCGCACCCCGGGTGTGTACAGCCGCGATCCGTCGCATAGAGGACTACCCGCTGATCCGGTGAAGCCACTCGGCGGGACCGGCCGAGATACAGCGGGCGACTTTGATGGTCGTCGAACACTGCCAGGTAGTGGTATGCGTGGCTGGCCATCCGGATCACATCCCTCATCGGCAGCAACGTCCCGCCGCCGGTCACCGCCCGACCAGTGCCCGAAGTCAGCTCTTGCAGCGTGGTCGACACGATAACGGTCACCGGCAACCCGTTGTGCACGCCGAGTTTTGGATCACCCAGCTGGCCGCGGACCAAGGCATTGAGCGCGTCGTGTTGACGCTGGCCAGGGGTACGAGAGTCGGTGCTGGCGGCGTCCATCGATGGTTCGCCGTCGACGCAAGGGGCTTGATCGTTTGGATTGCACATACCTGGGGCGGCGAAGCGCGCCATCCATGCGTCGAGATTGGCGCGCAACTCCGGTGATGCGATCAGCTTCCCAATACTCATCCCGTCGGTCTGCTGACCGCACCAGCTGAAGCCGCGCTTACGGGCGCGGTCGGCGTCGGAGAATTTGCCGTCTGGGTTGATCCGCAGTGCGCATTGGTGCGCGACCTTTTCCAGCTGGTCGGGACGCAATTTCAGCGCCTGCTGAGCCAGAAATCGTTCGGCGTTTTCGACCGTGTCGACCAGTGTGGTTTCCGGCAGGTCGCGAATAAATGTCTGAATCACTCTTAGGTGCTGGCCGTCCAGCATGCCGTCTCGCCACACCTGGGCTGTGGCGGGCAATTCCGGTGGAAGCTCCTGGCCGGTGAGTGTTGCTCGCGGTGACAGTTGCCCGACATCTCCGAGCCGACGGCGGGCCTCGGCATAGCTGATCCGCAGCCAGTCGGCGATCACTTTGGGGATCGGGCCGCCGACTACAGCGGGATCCTCTTTCGCGAGGCCCGCGATCACGTCGTGACCCAGCGCAATCTGACGTCGGCGCGAGGTTTCCAGTCGCTCCAGCACCTGTAGTCGGACAGGGGCCTCAAGCCTGTCGAAGCTCAGCGCACCAATGGCTGTCACGGCCGCATCGAATGCGTCGAGTTTGGCAGTCACATCTGCCGGAACACGGATCGAACACATATTCGAATCGTATTCGAATATGACCCGTACCAGCCACGGAAAAGGCGGCCTCTGTGGATAAATGCCCAACTGTGGACAAAGCCAGCCCAACGGTCCGGTCTAGGGTGAAGACCATGCGGGTAGCCGTGTTAGGAGCCAAAGGCAAAGTCGGGTCGACGATGGTGGGGGCCGTGCAGGCCGCCGAAGACCTGACCCTTTCTGCGGAAGTGGACGCCGGCGATTCGCTGAGCCTGCTGACCGAGGGCAACACCGAGGTCGTCATCGACTTCACCCACCCAGACGTGGTGATGGGCAACCTGGAGTTCCTCATCGCCAACGGAATTCACGCTGTGGTCGGCACCACCGGCTTCACTGCTGAGCGCTTTAAGCAGGTGCAGTCGTGGCTGGCCGATAACCCCAACACATCGGTGCTGATCGCTCCGAACTTCGCGATCGGGGCGGTGCTGTCCATGCATTTCGCGAAGCAGGCCGCGCCCTTCTTCGACTCTGCGGAAGTCATCGAGCTGCATCACCCACACAAGGCCGACGCCCCGTCGGGCACAGCGGCGCGCACCGCGAAGCTGATCGCCGAAGCTCGGAAAGGTCTGCCGCCCAACCCCGATGCCACCAGCACCAGCCTGCCCGGTGCACGCGGCGCCGACGTCGACGGCATCCCGGTGCACTCGGTG
>JBEKNM010000282.1:0-6102 GCA_049522835.1 Mycobacterium sp. | reverse complement strand
TGCGCTGACGCGCGGAGCCTCCGACGCTGCGCCCGACAACTGCGCAGCGGTCGGCGAGGTGGGGTCGTTGTTCTTCACGTCGGGCACCACCGGGCCGTCGAAAGCGGTTGCCACGACATGGCACTACCTGTTCTCGGTGGCCGCCACCGTTGCGTCGGCCTGGGAATTCGGGCCCGGGGAGGTGCTGTGGACCGCCATGCCGCTGTTCCACCTGAGCGCCGCGCCCAGCGTGCTGGCCCCGATGCTGGTCGGTGGAACCACTGTGCTGGCGGGAGCATTCCATCCCGGCGAAGTGTGGGACGACGTCCGCGCCCACGGTGCCATCGGCTTCGCCGGCGCCGGCGCAATGGTCTCGATGCTGCAGAACCTGCCCGCGCAGTCGGCCGACGCACAGCTGCCGCTGCGGTTCATCTCCGCGGCGCCCATCGACGCGAACTCCTACCACGACATCGAACGGCGTTACGGCTGTCGCATCGTCACGATGTACGGGATGACCGAGGCCTTTCCGATCGCCGTCAAAGGCGTGGCCGACCACGGGGTTCCGGGGACGTCGGGCCGGCCGAACCCGAATTTCGACGTGCGCATCATCGACGCGGACGGCAATCCGCAGCCCGCGGGAACGGTCGGCGAGATCACCTGTCGGCCCAAGTACCCGCACGTCATGAGCGAAGGCTATGTCGGTCATGGGGTGAGCCAGGGGGTCGCTCGGGGGGTGGAGGGCCTGCGTGTCGATGCGCATCGGGAATGGTTTCGCACCGGCGACCTGGGGAAACTCGATTCTGACCAAAACTTGACGTACGTGGACCGCATCAAAGACTCACTGCGCAGGCGCGGCGAGAATATTTCCTCGGTCGAAGTGGAGACCGTGGTCATGCGCCACCCGGCGGTGCTCGAAGCCGCAGCGGTGGGAGTGCCCAGTCAGTTGGGTGAGGACGACATCCTGGTGATCGTGACGTTACGCCCTGGCGTCGCACTGGATTGCGCAGACTTGCTCGACTTCTGCGCTGCGCGGATGCCTTACTTCTGCGTACCGCGGTACGTCGAGACCGTCAATGAACTCCCGAAGAACGGCATCGGACGGATACGCAAAGATTTATTACGCGCGGCGAGTTTAAACCCGGGTGCATGGGATCGAGAAAAACATGGCTATATTGTCAATCGATAAGTTAAGTTGATGTTACGTACGTCGTTTTTTTCGGGAGAGGCTGGAGACAAGATGACCATCACCTACCAGGAAGAGCAGCTGCTCGCCGCCGCGACAGGCCGTGCTGCCATCCTAAATCTGAGCGCCCGGCACAACCGCGCCTACTCCGCCGGGGACCGCGATGCCTGGGTCGCCACATTCCGGCACTCGGGCGCCATGTTCACCCGCGACAATGAGGTGTTCACCGATCTGCGTGCGGCATTCGACGGCGGCGATGGGCAACGTTTGGTCACCCTCGATCACGACATCCGCATCGACGGCGTCCACGCCACCCAGCGCTGCATTGCCGTGCTCTTCGCCGCCATGTATGGCGACACCACCCTGCGGGCCACCGGGACGTACCGGGACGAGCTGGTCTATGAACGCGGCGGCTGGTACTTCACTTCCCGCGAACGGGAATGGGATTCGGTGCCGAGCCGGCATCCGCTCGTCATGTGAGCTGCCGCCAGGCTCTGAAGGTGTTCAATCGACCAAGGCGGACCCGACGTCCAATTGTGTTGAGGACGCCGGGACCGGCCACTATCGGCTGATCACGATCTGAGCCGTCCACGAAGGCCGGGCATGTCTGCGCAGGGCCAGTGCGCGATCTTCAGATACGCCTCATTTCGGCGCTGCATCCGGGCACAGGTCGGTTACGGCAAAGCGCACCGCGGCGTCGGCCTGATCGTGGGTGAGCTCCGCCTGCACACCGGTACGGGAGTTGGTGAACACCATTTCGGCGATCTGACCGGGTGCCTCGCCGTTGTAGAGCCGCCAGCAGATGACGTTGCCAAACCCGACTAGGTCGAAGTTGTGCTTGTCGTCGCGATTGCCGATGCCGATGTTGTTGAGGTCGTTGAGGAAATCATCGGGTCCCTGCGCCTGCGCTGGGATGGCCGCAGCAACTCCGCCGCCCAGCAACGCCCCCACAACTAACAGCGTGCCCATCCAACCGATGTCCGGTGTTGGTACCGCCATAGTTGCGTCTCCGTGTTCATTCGTGCGTGTTGTTGGAGGAGGCGTCGATCATCGTGCCCACGCCGAGATGTTTTGCGGTGACTACCCGAAAAGCTATGGAGCGCTTGGCGCTTTGAGCTGACCGATCCCGGGGCGGCCGACATCATGCCCTCCAAGCGAAAGTGATCATTTCACCTTGGAGTAAAAGCTACTTGCGCGCAGCCAATAGCGCAACTAAAAGCTTTCGTTTAGTATGGTGTTATCCCGATACTGAGCGAAACGACCCGCGCGCATCGCCGCCAGCACATCCTCACCAGTGCCCTGAGGTGCTTCTCGCGCGACGGCTTCCATGCCACCTCGATGGAAGAAGTGATCGCCGAGGCCGGAATGTCATCGGCCTCGGTCTACCGCTACTTCCGCAGCAAGGAGGAGATCATCCACGCCAGCGCCGAGGAAGGGGTGGCGAGGGTGCGCGGCATCTTCGTGGCGCTACTCGACCGCGACCCCTGCCCCACCCCTGCCGAAACACTGACCTTGCTGGTCGCCCAACTGCATGCCAGGACCGACAATCCCGACTACGACATGACCCGAATCGCGCTGCAGACCTGGGCGGAGGCCCTGCGTGATCCGGTACTGCAGACACTGGCCCGCGAGCTGTATCTCGACACCCTCGACCGCATCGGCGAACTCGCCGGCCGCTGGCGTGGCGACGGGAACATCCCGCCCGACTCCGATACCAAAGCCGTTGCTGCCAGCCTGTTTTCGCTCATGCATGGCCTGATCGTCATGCATCACCTCGTCGAAGACGTTTCGCAGGATGCCCTGCGCAGCGGAGTCGCTGTGCTGGGTGCGGCAGTTGCAGAACCCAACCTGTCCGCCACATCGCTACACCAGGACCGACCATGACCGATGGGTGCCTCTACGCTGTGACGTGAGACCAAATGGCTGACGAAATCAGTTACAAGTACGCGTTCGGGACCTACGAGGACGCGCTGAAGATGGTGGGTGTCCGCACCGAGCCCCGGGTTGCAGGAACTGTGGTCAGCGGTGCCCGGATCCAGCATTTCGCCGCGCTGGTGCATGACAGCAACCCCGCGTATTGGAACCTCGACTTCGCGACCCGGGTGTGGGGCGGGCTCGTCGCCCCGCCGGGACTGCTGATGGGCTGGCTGATCCCACAGCCGTGGTTCCCCGACGGCGTTCGGCCGACGGCGGGAATCGCGATCCGGGTTCCGCTGCCTGGCAAAACCTTCGTAAACGCCTCCAATGAAGCCGAGTTCCTGATCCCGGTGGTGGAGGGCGATCGGCTCTCCGTCGTGGAAGAAGTGGTGTCAGTGTCGCCAGAGAAAACCACCAAACTCGGTGTCGGACATTTCATTCAAACGCTGGATACCTTCGTGCGCGACGACGGAGTCGTGGTCGCCTTGAACCGTAACACCTTGTTCCGCTTCAATCCGGCGGAGGCGACGGATGGCCTGTGAAAAGGACCGAGAGACGGACCGAGAAGTCGACCATCGCCGATTGGACTGGCATGCCCTGAGCATCCCTGTTGACTTGCCTGAGGTCGTCGACCAGATCAGCTACGAACGGGTGGTGATGAACGCGGCCGCGACCTGGGACTACTTCCCGGGGCATTTCGATCCAGAATATGCGAAGCGCCAAGGTCATCCGACAATCTTCGTCAACACGATGCATCTCGCCGGCTTCGTTGACCGCGTCGTGACCGACTGGGCCGGTCCCTACAGCCGAGTCGTCCGGCGCAAGATCGCGCTGATGGGGTCGATCTATGCGGGCGACACGATGATCGGTCGGGGGGTGGTTATCGCCAAGCGATGCAACACTTCTGGATCAAAACCGCAGTATCTCGTTGACCTTGAGATCGGCGTTTCCAACCAGCGCGGAGAACTCTGCTGTCCCGCCGAGGTCACTCTCGAGGTGCTAGAGCCATAGCCGGCTCGGCCGGTTACTCGCCCGGTTTTAGAGGTGGCATCTTTCCCTTGCATACCACCGCCTGGAGCTCGACATATTCGTGCAGGCCCTCCGGCCCGAACTCGCGCCCGATGCCCGATTGTTTGAAACCGCCGAAGGGGGTGCCGATGTCGAGCGTGTACATGTTGACGCCGTAAGTGCCGGTGCGCACGCCGGCCGCGATCTCCATGCCATGAGCGATGTCAGCGGTCCACACCGAACCGCCCAGACCATAGTTGCTCTCGTTGGCGATCCGGAGCGCGTCGCCTTCGTCCCGGTAACGCAGCACCGTCAAGACCGGGCCGAAAATCTCCTCCCGGGCGATACGCATGTCGTTGGTGGCGTCGGCGAACAGCGTCGGCCGCACGTACCAGCCGCGCCCGGCCGGACTGTCCTCGCCTCCCAGCACGATGCGGGCGCCTTCGCTCTGGCCGGTCCGGATGTAGTTTTGGACCGTTTGTTGATGGCGTCGGGCGAAAAGAGGCCCTATGTCGGTTGCCCCGTCGGCGGGATCTCCGACGTGCAGGGCTGACATCATCTCGGCCAGGGCGTCGACGACTTCGTCGTGCCGCCGTTCGCTCACCAAGATCCGGGTCTGGGCAACGCAGGCCTGCCCATTGTTCATCAGGGCGGCCGTCTTCAGCCCGGCCACCGTCTTGTCGATGTCGGCGTCGTCGAGAATGATCGCTGCCGACTTGCCACCTAGTTCCAGGCTGACCCGTTTCAGCTGCTCTCCGCACAAAGCGGCGATCCGGCGTCCGGTGGCGCTCGATCCGGTGAACGCGATCTTGTCCACACCGGGATGGCGCACCAGCGCCTCGCCGACGTCGGTGCCCCCGGGGAGCACGGACACCACCCCTTCGGGTAGGCCGACCTGCTCGATCATTTCGGCCAACCACAAAGCGTCCAAGGGTGTTTCGGGTGCGGGTTTGACAATCACCGTGCAGCCCGCGATCAAGGCCGGGATCAGCTTGGGCATGATCAGGAATTGCGGCACGTTCCACGGCACTATCGCCCCGACCACCCCGACCGGGGCTCTGTTGAGGTGTACTTCGCCAAGCACGCCCTGGCGGCGTTCGGACCAGGGGAACTCGCGGGCGGCTGCCAGCGTGAGGTGGATTATGGTCGCCGCGGCCGCCGCTTGGCCGAGCCTGCTGAAACTGCGCGGCGACCCCATCTCGGCGGTGATCAGGTCGGCCATCTCGTCGAGGTGGCTTGAGTAGATCGCGGCGAGCTCTTCGACCTTGGCCATCCGCTCGGCATGGGCCAGCCGTGGCCACGGGCCGTGGTCAAAAGCGTGTCGTGCGGCCGCGACCGCGGCGTCGACATCCTCAGGGCCGGCCACCTGGACGTCGCCGACGGGCTCTTCGGAATGTGGTGAGATGACCACCATTTGCTGGGGGTTGGCGGGTTTGCGCCAATGCCCTCCGATGAACAGTTCGTTATAGGAATGGTGGCCGGCGTTTTCTGTCATCGGGGCACGACCTCAGGGCGAGAGTGAAATTGCAACGGTAAACTCGCTATTGATGCTAACATAGCGAAAAAAGCGACATAGGAAGCCTACACCGTGAGCGACGAACTTGTGGTAGCGGCGGCCGGCGCCGTTCGGATAGTGACCATCAATCGCCCGCAGGCGCACAACGTCGTCGACGAGTCCTTGCATTGTCAACTGCTCGACGTCTGGCATGACCTAGACCGCGATACCGAGGCACGCTGCGTGATACTCACCGGCGCGGGTACGACGTTCAGCGGCGGTGGCGACTTCGCGTTCCTCAAAGCGCAGCATCAGTCGCTGGGCCTGCGGTACGCGATCTCACAACAGGCCGGCGCGATTTTGCATGCCATGATCAACTTCCGGCTTCCGGTGGTCGCTGCGGTCAACGGCCCGGCCGTCGGGCTCGGCGCGTCGCTGGCTCTGTGTTGCGACCTGGTCCTGATGTCGGAGCGCAGCTATCTTTGCGACCCGCACGTGTCGATCGGCCTGACCGCCGGCG
>JBEKNM010000281.1:0-6108 GCA_049522835.1 Mycobacterium sp. | reverse complement strand
AGTCGATGAGCATGTCCGCGGGGTAGGTGCCGGGCCCGGGATCGCCGCCACCGGAACCGGCTACCGCGAGGTTGAACACCGGATACGCGGTGTAGCCGGGACCGTTGAACGGCCAATCCGGCAGTGAGCTGGCCGGTACATCGAAGTAGGGCGACGCGCCGTCACTGTAGTCCTTCCAGAAACGGATTCCGGCCTCATCCCACTGAGTTCGCCAGGTATGCCAACCGCTGTCCAGCGCGATATTGTGCGTCTTCCACTCGCCGCCGTTTGCTTTGGCGTGGACGGTGGTTGCGGCGGGCCAGCTGCCGTTGCCGTACCACTCCATTACGTCGATTTCGCCCTGATCCTGATTGCCCAGCCAGTAGGCGGGCCAGGCCCCGGCGGTCAGGCAATTGAGTTTGATCCGGGCTTCCCAGGTGTGACCGACACCGCCCCGCCAATTGCTTTGAACCTTGCCGCTGAAGTACGTGTTGCCGTCTTTTGCCGCACGGAGCACGAGGTTGGAATTGCCGTCGAGGAAGACGTTCCGGCGATCGTCGCGGTACTGCCCGATGTTCTCGGGTCGCTCCCAATAAGTCGGATCCTTGATTACCTCGCGGGCTGTGGCCACCGTCCACTTCGACGGATCGGGGGCTGAGCCGGCCGGCTCGTCAAACTCATCCTGGAAAATGTATGCCCCGCTTTGGCCGCTGGGCGCACTCGGCGGTGGCACCCGATCTGCCGGCACATCGGGTCGGGATGGGTACGCCTGCGCCTCAGGGACGGGGAGCGCAGCTGCCGCCACGCTGATTCCTGTCATCAACATCATGCGACGACGATTCAAGTCGGGCATAAGCAAGGGACGATAGCAGCCCGCGCTGTGCCGGGTTGCACGACGAATTCTGTCAGAGGCCACCGCTAGGCTCTTGACATGCCATTATGCGGTTATCATCGTTCTTCAACCACCCATATTCGATCCTCCTTATTGGACCGATGGGTCCCGGTAAAGCGATGGCGCCCGGGATTACCCCAAATTGACGGCAAATTCTTACCGTGACGCTTGGTTTGGTCTCAGTTTGGCTGGGCATGCTTAGATCACAGGCCGATAACCGCTTTTTTGGGCCTTACAGCTTGAGTTGGGTTGCTCGAGAGGAGTGGCAATCGTGGCAAATGCAACAGGGGCGACGGTGATTTTCCTTCACTCGCATCCAACTTGGGTTGCGGCTCAGCAGCGCGCACGTCAGCGCAACGAATCCATGCGCCGCCATCCTTCATCCCGGCAGCGCGCTGCCGGCGACGTGGCGGTCATCTTCCCCAGCCTGAGGTTGCACCCCAGCGCCGACACACCCGCGTGAACACCGTCCGCAGGTATCAGGTCTAGCGGTCCCCGTCTCCCGGGGCGATGGACAATCTAATGTGCGTGCCGCAGCGCGGGCGGTGGATGCTATAACGCAACGTATGTCAGGCACTGGGCAGATCACCCACGTTTCCGATACGGCCCGGTGGACGGCGTTGCATCGGGCAACCGAATCGGCACGCCCCGATGCGCTGTTCAGCGATCCGCTCGCTGAACACCTCGCTGGTGAAGGCGGCCGCGCCATCGTCGCCAGGGTTCCACGGACGACTCGTAACGGGTGGTGGCTCGTGGCGCGTACCAAGATCATCGACGACGCCATTGCAGAAGCGATCGCCGATGGCTGCGACCGGGTGTTGAACCTGGCCGCCGGTTTGGACACTCGGCCGTATCGTTTGGATCTTCCGGCTGATTTCACTTGGGTGGAGGCAGATCTGCCCAGGCTGCTCGCCGAAAAGACGCAGCTACTTGCCGACCAGGAACCGCGATGCCGGTTGACTCGGACCGCCGTCGACCTGGCCGATCCGCGCGCCCGCGACGCCTTCTTGAACGACGCGCTGGACGGCGCTACGAAAGCGCTGGTGCTGACCGAGGGCCTGTTGATGTATTTGGAAGACCGTGACGTCGCCGCGCTTTCGGAAGCGATCAAGCGACCCGAGGTCGCCTGGTGGATGCTCGACTTCGCCTTTCCAGGCCTGAAGGAGATGATGAACAAGAAGATGGCCGGCATGCTGCAAAATGCGCCGTTCCAATTCGCGCCCCAGAACGGGTTGGCCTACTTCGAAGACCTCGGCTGGCGCACCGTCGAAGCGGAATCGACATTCGTGGCCGCCCATCGGTTCCATCGCTTGCCGATGCTCATGCGTCCGGTTGCCTGGCTACCCCAGCCCGACCTACGCCACCCGGGCAGCAGGCCCTGGAGCGCGGTTGCCCTGCTTACGCGTTGAGATCGCGCTAGCCGGACGTCTTGACGACCAGCTTGCCGACGTTCTTGCCTTCGAAGAGCATGTTGATCGCCGTCGGTAGCTGCTCGAAGCCCTCGACAACAGTCTCGAGCGCGGTGAGCTTGCCCTCGGCGATCAGCCCGGAGATCTCACCGATCGCCTCCGGCGCGCGGTCGAAGTGGTCCAGGACAATGAAGCCCTGCAGCGTCGCGCGCTGAACCAGCAGGTTCCCGAACGCACGCGGTCCGGGCGGCGGATGAACCGAGTTGTAGCCGGAGATCAGGCCGCAGAGCGCAACGCGCGCCCCGATGTTGAGTCGGGCGAAGATCGCGTCCATGATGTCGCCGCCGACGTTCTCGAAGTCGACGTCGATGCCGTTGGGCGTCGCCGCGGCGAGCTGAGCGGCCCAGTCGTCGGCGCGGTGGTCGACGGCCGCGTCGAAGCCGAGCTGGTCGGTCAGTAACGTGCACTTCTCGGGGCCGCCGGCGATCCCGACGACGCGGGCGCCGCTGAGCTTGGCGAGCTGGCCGGCGACGGAACCGACCGCGCCGGCCGCGGCCGACACGACGACCGTCTCGCCCGGCTGCGGCTTGCCGATATCGCGGATCCCGAGCCAGGCGGTGAGCCCGGTAGTCCCGAGCGCGCCCAGGTAGGCGCTCGGCGAGACGCCTTCGGCGACGTTGACCGGCAACAAAAACATCGCGTCCGAGGCGACCGCATACTCCTGCCAACCAACGAGACCCTGCACGGTCTGGCCGACCGGGTAATTCGAATTCTTCGACGCGACGACCTCGCCGAGCCCGCCCGCGCGCATGACCTCACCGATGCCGACCGGCGGCAAGTACGTCGGTGTGTCATTGATCCATGCGCGGTTCGTTGGGTCGAGCGAGATCCAGTCGACACGGACCAGCGCCTCGCCGTCGCCGATCTCGGGGACCGCCTCCTCGCTGAGCTCGAAGGTGTCCGGCCCGATATGACCGGCGGGGCGTTCACGGAGGAGGAAGCGGCGGTTTCGATCGGGCATGAGCGCACGGTATACCCGGCGCGGTTCGTGGGGAAGGCGCTCTAGCCGTGCTGGCCGCGCAGAGCTCGGCCATAATTGGCTGCGTGCCGCAAACACGTACAGCCAAAGCGCTCGCCAACCCAGCTCAACCGCATAAGGCACTCCTGAATGAGCTGGAGCGCTACATCGAGGCCCACAATGCCGGGCTAACCGACGTAAACGTGGTGAGCGCGACCGACACGGGTCAAGCTGACAAGACCCATAAGCCGGTCCGCCACTGGTACCACGTCACCTACGAGGCCTGATCTGCCCCTGGTGTCGCTGCACGTCGGGCGCGTGCTCGACTACAGTTTGCCCGCCACGAAGTCGGCGGCCTGATTGGCCATGCCGGAGTCTATGTACGCGCTGGCGAGGTGTTGTGGCCAGTTATCTTTCCAGGTGTTCGGATCAGCCGGGTTGCAGACAGGATCGGAACCGTGGCACAAGTCGATGGTCCTGTCGTTGTAGAGCGGGTTGAAGTTTGTGATCGGACCCACCCACTGGCTTCCGTTGCCGAACAACGCAACGGCGGCGATGTGCTGATCGGTGCCATCCGGCAGGGGGTTGTTGAAGCCCAACGCGCTGAAGGGCACCGCGAGGACGACATCAGTGACCGCAGCGCCAAGCGAGTAACCACCCAGCACCAGCCGGGTGTCGGGGCAGTTGCTGACCATGTTCTGGACGTGCTGGCTCATGTCATTGGCGCCGACGTCGACCTCCGTGTCGGCGGGGTACTTCACGGCGTATGTGCCGACGTCCTTAGAAACCTTGGATTCGAGCGCATTGATGAACGCATTGCCGAGTACGCCCGTCCCCGGTGATTCATACCGGCCGCGGGCGAAGACGACCTGCACCTGCGGACAATTCGCCGCGGCGGCCGACGGCGCGGCCCCAGGTGTGCCGAACGGCAGAATTGCAGCGGTCAACATCAGTGCGGCCGCGATCGCGATCGCCGCTAATCCAACATCAATTGATATCCGGGCAGGTGAAAGGCGCACAAGCATGATGTTAAGGGGATCGCGCTCCGGCCGCTGGACAGGGTCAAAGATCAGAGCCGGTCTTACGCCGAAACTGCGCATGCCAGGACGACCTGTTCTTGCAAGACCACGATGCCGGAGCTACCGAGCAGACCGATAAGTTCAGCTCATGAGCCGCGCCCATGCCAGTTCAACCGAGCACTTGTTCGCGCTGGCCGGGCAGGCGCAGGGTTTCATGCCGGACGCCGAGGGACGCGCGCTCTACGATGCCGCGCTGCACTACCTCCACGGCGGCCTCGCTGTGGAGATCGGTACCTATTGCGGTAAATCCACCCTGTTGCTCGGCGCTGCGGCACAACAAACGGCCAGCGTGCTCTACACGATCGATCACCATCACGGCTCCGAGGAACACCAGCCCGGCTGGGAATATCACGACGTCTCGTTAGTCGACGAGGTCACTGGACGGTTCGACACGCTGCAGACGTTTCGTCGCACGCTCGACGCCGCCGGGCTGGACGACCACGTCGTCGCCGTTGTCGGCAAGTCGCCGATTGTGGCTCGGGGGTGGCAGTCACCCGTGCAGATGTTGTTCATCGACGGCGGCCACTCCGAAACCGCCGCAACACAGGACTTCGACGGGTGGGCGAAGTGGGTGACCGGTGGCGGAGCGCTCCTCATACACGATGTGTTCCCCGACCCCAGGGACGGCGGCCGGCCGCCATACCACATTTATTGCCGCGCCATCGATTCCGGTCAATTCCGCGAGGTTTCTGCCACCGGGTCGCTACGGGTGCTCGAACGCCTCAGCGGCCAGCCGGGCGAGCAGATCTAGCATATTCAATTGACCTGCTCCCACGACTGAAGTCGTGGGATTCCGTGACGCCGCCGTGTTGGGCGGCGTTCGAGGTTCTCGCGTACGCGAGCACACCCGTGGACACGGGTGTTGCCCCCGGTCCGGGGGTAGGCCGGAAATCCGTTTGGCTCTTACGGTTTTCCGGCGACGTGTGGCCACACTACGACATTGCTGACTGGAATACTGCGCCGGCATCACCACGAGCGTGGTCCCGGATGCCGACATCTTCTGGGCCAGCCGCTGCGCGATCAGGCCCCAACAGTTGGCATGTATCGAACGATTCAACCCTGACTTGGCCGCAGCACCGTTGGGCAGGAACTGCGCAGGGTTGTCGGGGTCGGGTTTAGGTCCGCGCCTCCCGCTACCCGATCAGATCGGGTAGATTCGGGGTCGCTGGGAAATTTCAGCTCGTCCGGGAATGAGTTCCGCTGTCCGCCGCAGAACTCAAGGAGCACTGCTCCGTACCCGACATGCACGGCGATCGTCTGCACGCTGGGATCACGATGACCGCATCACCTGATTTTGCTGAGCACCGAATCGACCAGACCGCCTGGTGCCCCGGCACGCTCGACAACGCCGAAACTACTAACGGCGACGGCTACGACAAGTTCGTGGACGTGAAGTGGCGCATCACCGAACGACGCCGCCAGCCCGCGCCGAGCACCCTGGACGGATACCTCCACCAGCTGCCTGCGTTGATACTGCTGGACCGATTGCCCACTCCCATGCTCGCCACCGGACTCGACGGCGTCCTCATCTACACCAACCCCGCCTTCGCCACCCTGCTCGGCTACCCGGACACCACCACGCTAACCGAACAACCGCTCCCCGCGCTGCTGGCCGGACATTCAGCGACCCCGTCGCGCGACTGCGTCACCGCACTGCGCGCCGCCGGCACCGTGGAGCGGTTGTCCGGTCAGCGTGGTGGTGTCCGGGTAGCCGAGCAGGGTGGCGAAGGC
>JBEKNM010000280.1:0-9189 GCA_049522835.1 Mycobacterium sp. | reverse complement strand
TGATCTGTCGCCGGCACCTGGCACATCCGAAAGCCAATGGGAGGCGGGCGCAATCAAAGCGGCGCACGACATCTGCGGCATGGCCGCCTCAGGGTTGAGCCGGGACGGCATCAAGGCGCACTACACGGCCAAGCACCCCGATAACGCCAGCACCGTGAACGCCACGGTCGACGCGGCTGTGGCGACATACTGCCCTCAATACTGGGGGCAGTGATGAAACGCGTTGCGGCAACGGCAATCACATTCGGCGCGATGGTGCGCGTGATGTCCATCGGGATTCCCTAGACGGGTTTCGGGCCGGATCTGCGTGGCTCAGAGCGGAAGTCAGAGACCCTTGATGCCCTTGAGCGGTCTTCTTCCGCGAGGTGGTGGAGCGCAACCGGCGTGGTGTGGTTTACCTGTTGGCGAGTCCCTTGGTTCGCTCAAATGTACTACAGCCGTAAATCGCGGTCATCTCTGCAAATGCCCGCCCGGTGGATGCAGTGGTGGCCCGCAACACCCAGACGTGCCAGGACCACGGACACGATCTGCTTGTCCACCCGGGGCCAAGAACGCGGAACGTCAGGCGACCCACCACCGTTCGGGGCCGCCCACCAAGCAAAACTCAGTTTCGCTCAGTGTTTAGGAACGGTAATCAGTTGTTGCAGGTGCACTCGGGATGACCGCACTTGCAGCCCTGCGCCTGGGTGCAAGTGGAGTCGCCGCAGCTGCAGCCTGTGGATTTACAGTGACAGGTTTCAGTTTGATTCATACGCCAGACGGTACCCCGGTAGGGTATAGGAGTCAAGTGTTGTGCCTCGCTACCCGGCTGCAACGTGAAATCACCCGCTCCACCATGCTTTTTGGTGCCCAGTAGGTCGCCGCGCTTGGTCCCGCCGCAAGGCTCAACCACGCGGTAGCACTCAAGAGCGGACAAGTCGTGCGATGGCCGCCGAGGCCTCGGCGAGCTTCACCTCGGCCTCCTTGCCGCCCTCGGCGACCAGACAGTAGGCCAACCAGACGGCACCGACCAGACGGCGACAGCTCAGTATTATTTCTCGACCTGGCGAACCCCCAAAAAAAATTTGCGGCCGGGGACTGACTGAAGCTGGCCGGCAAGCTGGGCGCCAAAAAAACCGCCCCGGCCGTTTAACCGGGAGCGGTTGTGTTGTGGTCGGGTTACTGGTTCGTTCGGGTGATCTCGAATTCGTACCAGTCCCATCCGTCGTCGTCCACGAGTGCGCCGTCCGCGCGGACTGTGGCGGTGCTGATGGTCGACGAGTGCCGTACGTCGACACGGAGGTCATCGATGGACCGCACACATCGACGCACTGCTGGACGGGCGGGCGGCAGCCGAGTCCTGAGCGGAAGAGCCGGGACTGAAACCCGCCCCATTTAAGGGGCGGCCCGCCCTGTTTGTAGCCTGCGTCGAACGACCGCGCGTCACGGTGCGGACCCGTGTTGCAGGCCGAAACGCTAAGGGCCACCGCGATCGCGGCCAACCAAGATCGACTTCTTGCTTGCATCTGTCAGCCCCTGGGCGTTACTGCGATGGTGGCGGCGGTGGTACGGCCCCACCACACCCACCCGGAGGCGCCGGCTGCGGGACCGCTCCACCGCCCACAACACACTGAAGGCCTGGCGAGAGAAGCCCATACGGGTGCCCGATCATCGGAGCCCCGTACTGAATCGCATGCCAGTATGAGCCATCCGGGTAAGGCACCCCGTCGCAATAAGCCATAGAAATCTGCGAGCCCATCCCGCCGCCTGGACAGTACCCGTTCTGCATATTGGGCATGTGGGGATCAGGGTCGGCGTGGGCCGGGACGGCGGCAAGCACAGTCGCGGCGGTGAAGCACGCGGCGGCCATTAAATTGCGCATGGTCGAGTCCTTTCGGGTGTGTGGTCCCCCTTTGTCGCTCGTATTTTGCGCCAGGGGGCCGACAGCCGTCTGGCGGGTTCGATGAGTTCGGAGGGGCCGCAATTTGAAATGCAATCCCTCCAGCAATACAGGTCACTCCGACCGCCTGTTGTACGGGCGCAAGAGGACTAAGTTGCCGATCAAATCGCAGGCATGCGGCCGGTCAAGAGCCATCGGCTAAACGGGTGAACATGAAAAGTGCGTCCAGCGCTACGTCCCGCAGACAAACCGCTGCTTCGATTTCTGTTGGCAGTGAGAACGACGGCCCGAACTGGGAGTTCTTCGACGCCTACGGGTTTCGGATCGACGCGCTCGAGGATGGTGAGCAATTTCACGTCAGCATGTTGCACGTCCCGTTTTGCCCGAGGCAACTCACAGGGGCAAACTCACAGCGAGACGTCTAGTAATTACCTTTGTACCAGTACTTGAAGTGCATTTCCGCGACACCCGCAACACGGTTTCGCCGGAGACACTGCCGGATCGCTTGCTCGCGGCGGGATTTCGTGACGTCGAGATTGAAGTGCGCCGCGTGCGCCACGGCAGGCGACGCTGGCGTTCGGTCAAGGCATAGGACGTAGACTCGCACTGTGTCGACTGAACCCTCGTCTTTTTTCGACCAGGAGCCGCACCGGCTCCGGCAGGTAGCGGAGTCCTTCGGATTGAACGCTGACCGGTACGACCGGGCGAGGCCTCGCTACCCCGACGCCCTGATACAGCGCGTCATCGCCGCGAGCCCCGGCGTCGAGTTCCTAGATGTCGGCTGCGGCACCGGCATCGGCGCACGGCAGTACAAGGCAGCCGGTTGCACGGTACTCGGCGTCGACCCGGACGCGCGGATGGCCGAGGTCGCCAGGCGGACCGGGGTCGAGGTCGAGATCGGCAACTTCGAAATTTGGAAACCCAACGGCCGGTCTTTCGACGCGGTCGTCGCAGGGCAGGCCTGGCACTGGGTCGACCCGGTGCTGGGTGCCCGCAAGGCGGCACAGGTACTGCGGCCACACGGGCTGCTGGCGATGTACTGGCATGTCTTCGACCCACCTGGCGAGGTCGCCACCGCCTTCGACGATGTCTTGCAGCGCGTGGCGCCCGACGCGCCGATGCAGAATCGACCGTCCGATGGCAGCCAACCGGGGAACCCGGCCATCGAACCTCAACAGGGAAATCTCAAGAGGGCTGTCGCAACTGTGCTGGAAGCAGTGGGAACCACCATCGACTCGATTGGAGGTGGTTTCACCATGGAGTACATCACCCTGGCAGCCGCCGCGACGCGGACCGGCGACGCTTAAGGCCGCGTCGGACCGGCGCAACGCTCCGGTTCGATCAGTAGTTGGCCGGTGCGAGCGTGGTCAAGGTCGACTGCTTTTACAGGTGGAGGACGTGCCCTTTCACTACACAAGGGATGACGAAGGCAATAGCGTCGCGACGTACACCCTGACCGTCGGGGCCAGTAGCCGGGGGCGACAGGCATTGGGTCATCGAGTACCCCGCAGGCTCAACGGTTATCCGCCTGCTAGAGCCATCCCGCCCCTCAACGATCCGTACGACTTTGTGTTTCCGCAGCTAGATAGCCATTTCCTGCAAGTTGGGAAGGGGTTCGAGTCCCCTCAGCTCCACCAGAGGAAATCTGTAGATCATGGAAATAAATGACTTCAGCTCGCCGCGCGTGACGACGTGGCCGCACGCCCGGCACTTGACACAGGGGAGCGGCGGTTACGTAACCGCGCCCCCACAGCCGCCGGGTGGGGCGAGCGGCGGCAGTGGGCTGCCGTTGTCGATCACGCAATCCATACGCATCCTCACGACGGGTGCATTAATGACGTGCCAATAGCTGCCGTCCGGGTAGCGTTCACCGTCGCAGTATCCGGGCTGGCCTAAAAGAAGGTTGCCGGCGCCACCACCCATGCACCAGAACATAATCGGGTCCGGGATTTTAGGGTCTGCTACCTTGCTGAAGTCGTAGTCGGCGTGTGCCGGTGTGTTGGTTGACAATAACGCCGTCGCAGCGGCCAGCGCTGCCAGTGTGAATCTGATGGTGTGCTTCATTTCGTCACCTCGTCTGTTTGTTGGCGTTCCTTACGCTGCCTGTAGGTAGGCGGTCTAGATCGACCACTCGGTGGACACCCGTCGCCCCTGGTCACGAATTCTGACTGCTCCTGGCAGCGTGGGGGTCAGGCGTTCGAGCCCCGTTAGCTCCACCGGTAGGTGGGTCTTCCGGCTTGGCGGCGAAAAGGCAAGTCTGCCACGCAAACGCGACCGAATGCCTGCGTCGTCATTGTCGGGACATGAGCTACCGAATATTCGCCGCCAATGAAGTTGATGTCGGTGACCGGCTGGCCGCATGACCCGCTGTGTACTCCCGACCTTCCCGAGCTGCTCGCCGAGCTCGCCCTCCGCGCGCTCGATCTCGCACCCGTCCCGCGGTGAGGCGGCTGATAGGTTCGTCGGTGTTAATGGACTGGAGCATCGATTACCTTTAACGCGAATTAAACCAATATTCAATCGGCAAAAGTCACGGTCTGCTCACACTGGGCCGAGCACTTCGCTCATCCCCGTTGTCGTCGTCGACGACAACGGCATCGCAGCGGTCAATTACCGCGCTGAGGCATAGCCAATCCTGTGCGGTTGTTGCCCGGTCGGGTTCCAGTAGCGCCGCGCCGTTATCAGGATGGGTGATCTCCACCGTCAAATCACGGCGCTCTTGGTGAGTCAGGAAGATGCTTTATTGTTCCTGTAATCCGTGCCGAACAAAAGACTGCGCGTTTGCGACCACGGTCTCTAATGAGCCCCGGCGTGGATCCCACCACTCAACGGCCCAGTTCAGAGCGCCTAAAACCAACATCTGGGCGATGTAGAGATCGAGATCCGGCCGAAGCACGCCTGCTCGGGCCACGTCATTAATGAGCTTGCGCCAGATCTCGCCGTAGCGTTCTTCTTCAAGAATCTGACGCTTGCGAATGCTGGTTGGTACCTGCCCGGCATTTCGTATGGAAGCGGTCGTGTAGTCCGATATCTCGAGTTCATGCCGCAGGTGCGTCTCCACGGCTAACAGGAGACGATCCAATGGCGATGTCTCGGGAGGCAGTTCATCGAGAACGCGAGCAACGTGCTCGCGCATATCAGCGATCCCCGCCCACATCACCTCTTCCACGAGGTTGTCGCGCGAGCTGTAGTAGTAATAGATTGCCGGCGCCTGAATTTCAGCGACCGCGGCGACGTCGGTTAAACGCAGGCCCGCATACCCCTTGACGCTCAGCACGTGTGCAGCGGCGTCTCGGATGCGAGCACGGGTTTGAGCAGCCTTGGATCCCTCGTCGGTGCCGCGCTCGGCGGCAGAGTCGGTCGGCTGCGAACTACGTTCCTCGCGTTTGGCCACATAGAAATGGTACCGGGGAGGCCGTGGCTACCGGCGTCATGGGACGGCGTGGGTTGCGGAAGTCCGAATGCGTTCGGTTATCGCTGCTCGCCAGCCGGTCGGGCCGGAGGCCGCCGCTCCGCTCGTTAGAGCAGCAACGGTCGCGGCAGCCAGCAAAATCAGATCACGCCCGTCCGGCTACGTGGTGTGACCGTTTCGCCTCGGCTACTTGAGACCCAAGTCGAATTAGTTTAACCTGTATTAGAAACCATGTATCACAAGCTGTCGATCGGAGTTGCACATGGCAGTCATGGCAGAGTCACTGCCGGCCCAGTGCGTCGGGGTTGTCACCGGAGCTGGCCAGGGGGTCGGCCGCGAGATCGCGCGAATGCCGACCTTTCCAGCTATCTCATCGGTTCGGTGATCGAGGTCAACAGCGGTGGACGGTGCACATGACATTGGTGCAGCGCCAGATCGCCGACGGAGTCGGCCGGATCACCCTCAACCGCCCTTCGCAGATGAACGCCATCACCGTCGCGCTGGCCAGGGGACTCGAGACGGCGCTGCTGGAGGTGGGCAACGATCCCGCGGTCAATGTCGTCGTGATCCGCGGAGCGGACGGAAACTTCTGTGCAGGTGGCGATTTCACTGAGGTCGAGCGCCTGACGGCGGAAGGAGCCGTTGCGTTGCGGTCGTTGTTCGTCGCCTTCCGGCGCGCCTGCGACTCCATCGCGTCCCTCGAGGCCCCAGTAGTCGCCGCGGTCGAAGGAATCGCGGTGGCGGGGGGTTTCGAACTCATGCAGGCCGCGGACATAGTGCTGGTCAGTGACGAGGCGCGGATCTCGGACAATCACATCAAATACGGGATGATTCCCGGCGGTGGGAGCACCCAGCGGCTGGCGCGCCTGATCGGGCGTCAGCAGGCGCTCGGACTGCTACTGAGCGGCGACCGCATCTCAGGGACGGACGCAGTCCGGCTCGGCCTGGCGTATCGGAGTTTTCCGCAGGCCCGATTCGACGACGGCGTGGATCGTTTCGTGGCCGAGCTGGCCGGGCGCAGCCGCGGGTCAGTGACGTCGGTCAAGCGGCTTGTCTATGCCGGCCTCGAGTCGTCGCTGCCCGCCGGGCTCGACGACGAGACGGATTCTGTGGTGGCCCACATCTGCGGCGGCGCCGGACATGATGGCGCCAACGCATTCAATCAGCGATCGGAGCGGAAGTGAGCACGGTAGACGCTATTTCGCCCGTTGCCCTTGACGTAAGCGACGGGATCGGACGGCTCCGGCTCAACCGACCAGCGGCGTCCAACGGGCTCAATGTCGAACTCCTCAAAGCGCTGCACGAAGCGATCCTCGCGTGTCACGCTGATCGGAGCGTTCGGGTGGTGCTGCTCACCGGGGAAGGCCGGAACTTCTGCGCCGGCGGGGATATTCACACCTTCGAGTCCAAGGGCGCCGACCTGCCCGACTATCTGCGCGAAGCTACCGCGTGGCTGCAGCTAGCGTCCGCCGCGCTGATCCAGCTTCGGGTACCCGTGGTCACGGCGGTGCAGGGCTTCGCCGCAGGCGGTGGCGGGCTCGGGTTGGTCTGTGCTTCCGACATCGTCGTCGCGGCGCAGTCAGCAAAGTTCTTCTCCGGTGCGGTGCGCGTGGGCATGGCGCCGGACGGGGGAGTCTCTGTCACCCTGACACAGCTGGTCGGACTCCGGCAGGCGCTGCGAATCGTGCTGACCAATCCGACGCTGACCGCGGACGAGGCTCGTAACATCGGGCTGATCACCGAGGTCGTTGCCGATGATCAATTGACCAGCCGCGCAGAGCAGTTGGCCGGACAACTCACCGCACTGCCTCCCCAGGCGCTCTCGGCGAGCAAGCGACTCATCTGGAGCGGAGTCGGCGCATCCGTCGAGCAACGCCTCGCCGAGGAGGCGCGCACCGTCTCCGAACTCTCAGGCACCGCCGATGCGCTCGAAGGTCTGCGCGCCGTGATTGAGCACCGAGCACCGAAGTTCACCGGACGATGACGCCAGTTCTCATCGACGATGTCGGCGCCGTCCGCGTCATAACCCTGAATCGTCCCGACAAGCGCAACGCCATCGACATCCCGCTACGGCTTGGACTGGCCGACGCCATCGAAGCGGCCGATCGCGAGCCGTCGGTACGGGCGATCGTGATCACCGGTGCCGGCAAGGCGTTCTGCTCCGGTGGTGACATCACGTCGATGCAGCGCATGGCGCCAGAGCCGGCGCTGGAGCGGGTCCGCCTGGCGCAGCGCGTGATCCGGGCGATCTGGAGCACCGCCAAGCCTGTCATCGCCGCCGTTGAGGGCAGCGCGTTCGGCGCAGGCACAGCTCTGGCCGCCGCCTGTGACCGCGTCGTCGCGGCCAGCGACGCCCGGTTCGCTACGACCTTCACCTCGGTCGGCCTGGCCGGCGATATGGGCGCCTACGTTTCGCTTCCGGCGCGCGTCGGGACCGCGCGGACACGGCAGATGCTGATGCTGCCCAGCCCGATCGACGCCGCTGAGGCGCTGCGCATCGGGCTCGTCGATGCCGTCGTCGACCCGGGCGCATCATTGCGGGCAGCGCTGGATGATGCCGCCCGGTTGGCTGCCGGTCCAGCGCAGGCGCTGGGTGCGATCAAGTCGTTGCTGGCCACGGCGCCGGCGATGTCGCCGTTCGAGGTGCTTGAGCGCGAAGCAACCCTGCAGGCCGGCCTTTTCGGCACCGACGACTTCGCCGAAGGCGTCGCCGCATTCCGGGAGAAACGTCCTGCGGCGTTCGGCGATAGGGAAGGGGCGCTGCAATGACGTCGGTGATCGATCCTGCCGGGAACGCTCCCGCGGCGGGCAGCCGTTACGACTCGCTGATCAAAAGGGACAAAGTGCACGGGTCGCTGTACACCGACCCGGGCATCTTCGCTGAGGAGTTGCGCAAGATCTGGTATCGCAGCTGGGTTTTCGTGGGCCATGAGAGCGAGGTGGCGCAGGAAGGCGACTACGTGCGCAAACGGCTCGGCCCGCAGGATGTCATCATGACCCGCGACCGCGACGGCGGGGTGCATCTCCTGCTCAACCGCTGCGCGCACCGCGGCAACCAGGTCTGTGACGATGCTAAAGGCAATTCCGCGACCTTCCGGTGCCCCTATCACGGATGGACGTATCGCAATACCGGTGAGCTGATCGGCTTTCCGTTCTTCAAAGGTTATGGCAGCCGCAAGCTCGAGTTGTCGATGGGCCGTGTGCCCCGCGTCGACTCGTACCACGGCTTTGTGTTCGGCAGCTTCGCCGAGGAGGGGCCGAGCCTGGTCGAGCATCTCGGCGCGGCGGCCGGCGAGATTGACCGCCTCGTCCGACTGTCCCCCGCCGGGCGCGTGGCGCTGAGCGCCGGCTGGTTGCAACACAAAACGGAAGCAAACTGGAAGCTGCTGGCAGAGAACGAGACTGACGGCTACCACCCGCAGTTTGTGCACGGCTCCATTTTCTCGGTGACCGGAAGCACAATCGGACCGCTCTACAGCGACGCTTCGACCGCCGTGACACGCAATCTGGGTAACGGTCACAGCGAGAATGATCTGCGTCCGGAGTTTCGCAAGTTCGCCGAACCGATGCGCTGGTTCGGCACCAGCGAGTCCCGGGTACCCGATTACGTGGCGGCGATGCGCGCACTGCACGGCGAAGACGCCGAGCGGATCCTCATCGAGGGTGCGCCGCACGTGATGATCTTCCCGAACCTGTTCATCGCCGAGATCCAGGTGTTCAACATTCAGCCGGTGTCGGTCAACGAATGCGTCCAGTTCTCCACCGCGGTTCAGCTGGCCGGCGCGCCCGAACTCAACCAACGGATGGTCTCCCAATGCGTCGGCTCGGTGGGTCCCGCGGGGATGCTGCTGGCGGATGACACCGAGATGTATGAGCGCAACCAACTCGGAATTGAGGC
>JBEKNM010000279.1:0-9896 GCA_049522835.1 Mycobacterium sp. | reverse complement strand
GTCTAAAGAGGTGGCTAGTCCAGTTACCGCCGCGCGCCGATCGGATCGTCGACCGGGGCAGACGATCCGCAAAGTCCTCGATGCTGGTTTGGCGGAACTGCGCGAATCGTCGTACGCCAACCTGACGATGCGCGCGGTTGCAAGCCGCGCCGGAGTATCCGCGGCCAGCGCCTACACCTACTTTCCGTCGAAAAGCGCGTTGGTGGCGGCGGTGTACCTGCGCTTGCTTCGTGCCCTTCCGCTTCATACCGACGTAAACGACAGCACGGAAACGCGAGTCAGCGCGACCATGCGGGATATGGCAGTGGCGGTCGCAGACGAGCCCGAACTGACCACCGCCTGTGGCGCAGCCTTGATGGCCGACGATCCGGCGGTCAAGCCACTGCGCGAACAGATCGGCGAAGAAGTGTCCAGGCGGATCGGGGCTGCGCTGGGTCCGGGCTGGCCTCGCGGGGTGAAGTCCACCTTGCAGATGACGTTCGCCGGTGCCCTGATGACGGCCAGGTTCGTCAGCTACGAAGAGATAGCAGGACAACTCGACGAGGCTGTCAACCTGATTCTGGGAGCATCTGTTGCCCCAGTGGCCCACCAATAACTGGACTGCGCACAAAGCTACGCCGCCGGCGTGAGCTTCCTCGACGGACGACCGGCCCGCAGGAACTGGCCGAACCGTTGCTTGCCCAGCGCAGGCGCAGCCTTGCCGGCGCTGAACGCAAACTGTCCCGACACCAGCACCGCACTCACGGTGTCGTCGTTGCGGTTGACCATCCGCGATAGTCCGCCGTAAGACTCGACCGGGTGCTCGGCGTAGGCATCGAGTGACTCGTCGAGCTTGTCGGGGTTTATGACGACGATGTCGGCGCGGTCGCCTTCGCGCAGCGTGCCTGCATCGATTCCGTACCAGGATCCGAGTTCGCCGGTGAGCCGGTGGACTGCACGCTCGATCCACAAGAACGGGGTGCCCTGCTTCTCGGCGTTGTGGACGTGCCGCAGCAGGCGCAGTCCAGAGTTGTAGAACGCCATATTGCGCTGGGGTGCGACGTGCAGCGATTGGCTGGGCTCCATCGACGCCTGACGGCTGCGAACCGACTGCCGGGGAGAGCTGTCGAGCGGCCTGCATCCGCATCGCCTACCGTACCGGGCTGATTCAGTGCCAGGCCCACGCGTGGGCCCCATCCGTCTGCCTCCAGATCCGCAGTGATCATACATAGTGCGCACAGTGTCTCGCCTTGGATGAGCGCACCGGCTCCGGAGAGCTATGATCCGGCTGTGCTGATCACCGACTACGAGTTTGCCGCCCGCTGAGCATGCGCAGCCACGGGTGGGCAGGAAATACGCCGGCCTCCGACGAGGAGGCGATCGAGCGCATCCTGGACGCCGCGGACACGATCATTGACGAACGCCGCTCAGCCATGCGAATCGCCGATGTGGCGCGCACCCTAGGCGTGA
Organism: Mycobacterium sp.; assembly: GCA_049522835.1. Taxonomy (GTDB): domain Bacteria; phylum Actinomycetota; class Actinomycetes; order Mycobacteriales; family Mycobacteriaceae; genus Mycobacterium. The sequence continues at coordinate 8,447 of JBEKNM010000279.1, read as the reverse complement.
CACGACAGACCGTCTACCGGTATTTTCCCGGCACCGAGGCATTGCTGGTGGCAACGGCGATGCGGTCGGCAGACGGCTTTTTGGATCAGTTGGCGACTAACCTCCGGGGGATAACCGACCCGGTCGCGGCTGTCACTGAGGGAATCGCGTTCGCTATCGAACAGCTGGCCGCCGACAACCAGGTCGAATTCGTGCTCAACCAGCGCCACCGCGGCGGCCAGACGATTTCCATCATGTCGGATACTGCCATGGCCTTCGGAAGGTCAATGCTGCATCGCCTCGATATCGATTGGGACGCACACGGTTTTGACGAGGCCGGCCTGGATGAACTCAACGAGTTCACCCTTCGGGTACTGCACTCTTTCCTCGGCGACGCAGGCCGGCCACCTCGCAGCGGCGCCGATCTCCGCCGCTATCTGACCCGCTGGATTGGACCCGCGGTCGCCTATCCGCAGATCTCGCGCGCCGTGGACGCGCTTCGTAGCTCTGAGCCGACGCGAGCCCGGCGGCGGCCATCAGCAGCATCTTGAGCCATGCTCCGACGTCGACTCGATGAGAGTCATTCGGAGGCAGAGTGTTCGAGGTAGGCAACGATCGCGTTAGTGAGGCCCCGGCGAGCCTCATCAAGGTCGGAGTAGGTGCCCAGCTGCTTTTCCGAGGTGATCCCCCGCATCGCTCCGGGGATGAACGCGGCGACCTCGCGCACCCGGTTGGGGTCGACGTGAAGGCCGGTGAATGCTTTCTGACAGGCCTGCGCCCAGTCCTGCTGCCACGAGGCCAATTCGGCGGCCGTGCGGGGGTAGAGTCGCTCGAGCTCCGCGCGCTGGTGCGGCAGTGCCCGCCGCAGCGTCTCGATCGCCCGAGAATCAGTCGAGGTCAGCCCCTCGTACAAGGTGTCGATGATGGCGGCGACTCGCTCACGTAGCGAGGCACCGGAGGCGACATTTGACGGCAACTCACCCCGGCGTTGCGCGGTACGGTGCAATACGGCGGCCCAGAATCCGTCGATGTCGCCGAACTGGTACTTCACGGCGCCCCACGTGGCTCCACTTTCCTTGGCGATTCGATTGGCGGATGCCGCCCCTGGATCGCCAGAGGCCAGCGACCGCAGCGCGGCCTCCAGCATGCTTTCGCGGGTGGCGAGGCCGCGGCGGTTAGTTCGCCGCCCGTGTACACCCGCTTCAACCATTCTCCGGATGGTAGTAGCTGTCACCGTGTGCATGCGCGCACCGCGCGATATCCACTCCAGACGCTCCTCTGCACTCAGAGGCTGCTTTGAAGGCCGGGTGCCCCGCTGAGGCATGCCACCTCGACGCGTGGCGAAAAGTGCTGTTGCGCAGGCAAGTTCGGCGCGCAGATCGTGGCGGACATCGTCATACATAGTTCACGATATGTATAGCCAGAAGGGCTGGCCCGACACGGCAGCCAGGACGAAACTGCCGGCGTGAAGGCCCAACCAGCCCCGAAATACCAGGAGCTGCCCGAACTCGCGTTTCAAAAGGTACGACGAAGAACCTGAAGACCGCTTCCCAGGGCTCCCAGCGGTTGATCCATTCCCCAAGTTCGGCGATCCTCAACGAGCTGACATTGAGCTGCATCGACAAAGGAGTGGACGTGGCGGGTCTGGGACAAATCGCGCTGAGCAGCGCACCTGTTTTTGGTGGCGCATTGCTCGGCGTCGCGGCTGGGCAGTTCCGCAGCCCTGACTATCGGGGGCTGATCAAACAGGACATGGACCTACTGGATCGCCTCCCGCCGGAGGCCATCAGCAGACGCGCTGACCTCCAGCGGACCATCGATGCGCGCATCGATGACCTGATCGACGGCTCCGACCGCAATCGCGCGTTGCGCAAGGCCGCAGCGTCTTACCAGGGCAATTGGCGTGACGTGGTGCTGGTACTGTGCGTATTGCTTTTCACATTCATCTGGTGGGGTGTCGACGACCACCGCGGCAGCAATTGGCTAGTGACGTTCATCCTGCTGATCCTGCTGTCGATAGTGACCGCCGCCTACGCACTTCGCGGCATACTGCGCTCAGCCAGTTCGTTCGTACGTCGACAACCCGGCGGCGATCGGCAGGAGCGTGCTACTGGTGAGGATGCACCAAGGTAGCTCGAACGACTTCGTCACAAACCGGCGATGTTGACGTGCCCGAGTCTGCGTTCCGGTATCCCCTGAAGTGGCATTTCCGTGGCCACCCCTGTTCGCCCCACCAGCCAGCGTATTGCTGCGGGGAAATCGGCACCGCATAATCACTGGGCGGTCGTTATCGAACTGTGACAACATTGCGACATGATGGCACGGCCCCTCGTTCTCGACCCGTGTCCCGACGTCGAGGTGGTGTTTGCCCGCGGCACCACTGAGCCACCTGGGGTTGGATTTTTCGGTGAGAATTTCGTCGACACGTTACGCTCGCGCGTCGGCGCAAAGTCGGTCGGTGTATACCCGGTTGACTACCCGGCCACCGCCAATTTCCCGACAGCTGCCGATGGGATTGCTGATGCGGGCAAGCACATCGAGAACATGGCGGCGAGCTGCCCCAAAACCAGGATGGTGCTGGGTGGGTATTCGCAGGGCGCGGCCGTGATGGGTTTCGTCACGGATAACGCGGTGCCAGATGGGGTGAACCTGGTGCAGGCACTCCAGCCGATGCCGCCCGCGGTGGCCGATCATGTGGCCGCAGTCGCTCTCTTCGGAACACCGTCGACCCAGTTCATGACCGCGATAAATCAGCCGCCGGTCACCATCGGCCCGCTCTATGCGGCTAAGACCATCGAGTTGTGTGTTCCCGGCGACCCGGTCTGTTCTGGTGCGGGAGACTTCGCCGCACATAGGCAGTACGTGGATGCGGGGATGGTTGATCAGGCAGCAGACTTCGCCGCGAGTCGCCTCGCCTCGCCTCCTGCCGACGCGCCGTCGACGTCGCCCACGCCGTCACCTGCACGGGCGCCGGGACCGGCACTGGCACATGGACCTGGACCGGCACCAGGACCGGCGCCGGTACCGTAAACCGGTTAACCGACAGGCGTGGGGCGTCCCCCACGGACCAAGCCGCCGGGTCTGGCGTCAGTCAGTTCGCCGTCGGCGACGACAGTCTGACCCAACACCATGGTCTGGACGTATCCGTCCGAGCGCTGGACCAACCGTCCGGCGCCGCCTGGTAGGTCCTCGACCCGTTCGGGGTAGTGCAGCCCGAGTCGGTCCAGGTCGATCAGGTTGACGTCGGCGCGCCGGCCCGGGGCGAGCACGCCGCGATCACCGAGCCCGTAGAAGCCCGCGGGGTCACCGGTCAGGCGGTGCACCGCGGTCTCCAAGGACAGCCCGGGCCCTCTGGTTCGCTTACCCACCCAGTGCGAAAGCAGATATGTCGTCATGCTCGCGTCGCAGATGATGCCGCAGTGCGCTCCGCCGTCGCCCAGCCCCTGCAAGCTCACCGAATCCGACATCATGTGGTAGAGGTGGTCGTAATTGTTGCCGGCGTAGTTGAGTAGCGGCAGCAGCAGGAATTCGCGCCCGCCCGCGCCGAGCAGCACGTCGTAGGTGACCTCCCATGGATCGCGGCCCTCGCGTTCGGCGATGGCGGCGATGCTGTCCTCGGGTGCCGGTTCGTAGTCGAGCGCTTCGCCAAGTGGATACAGGCGTTTGAAGATGTGTTTGTTGAGTTGGTCGGCAGTGGGTTGTGGTGACGGGTCGGGTGGCTCAGCCAGGATCTGGGCCCGGATCTGCGGATCGCGAAGCCGTTGGACGCGCTGCTCCAGCGGCAGGTCTATCAGTTGCCGATACGTCGGTCGGTGCCGGAACGGATTCATCCGCGATTGGTGGCCCATCAGCATCCCGAATGCCCGACTGGCCACCTGCGGCCGGATGTTTCCGCCGGCAGCGTTAGCTTTGTGCACCGCCGCGAACCACTGCCGCCAGTCGTGTGGATCCTGTTCATTGACCATGGCCAGGAAGGTGAGCGGGATGCGGTGCTGCCGGCCGAGCCGGGTGATCCACTCGATTTCGGCGTCGATCGAGTGGCGTTGGTCCCCGCCCATGGCCCCACCGACGCCGGCCGGAACCACCTGCAGCACACCCGAACCCACCTTCGCCATCGCGGCCATCAGCGCCGCAAGCTCGTCTTCCTCGGAATAGGTGCCCGGCACGGGTTCACCCGATGCGCTGCGATGTCCCGCGGTCCGCCCGAATGACATGCCCAGCGCCCCGGCCCGCAGACCTTCGGCGACGATCCGGCTCATCGCGTCGATGTCTACGCCGGTCGCGGTGGCCTGTGCGCGGTCACCCATGACGAATCCGCGGACAGCGGCATGCGGGATCTGGGCACCGACGTCCACCGCGCGCGGCATCCGCTCGAGGGCGTCAAGGTACTCGCCGAAGGACTCCCACTCCCACGTGATGCCCTCAGACAGGGCAGAGCCCGGAATGTCTTCAACGCCCTCCATCAGGTCGACTAACCAGTCGTGGCGATCGGGCCGGACAGGCGCGAACCCGATGCCGCAGTTGCCCATGATCGCCGTGGTGACGCCATGCCAGCACGACGGGGTCAGGTGCGGGTCCCAGGTGGCCTGTCCGTCGAAATGGGTATGGACATCGACGAATCCTGGTGTCACCGTTAACCCGTCGGCGTCGACGATGCGCTTCGCGGCGCCATCGATGCGACCCGGGTCGCGGCCGACAGCGGCAATGAGGCCATCGGTGACCGCGACATCGGCGGTTCGCGCCGGCGCGCCAGTGCCGTCCACGACGGTCCCGCCCCGAATGATCAGGTCGTAGGACATGGCAGCCTCCTCGCCGGCCCGGCGTCGTTGCGGGCACGAACCTTGCTATTACAGCAATGATAACGAGCTTTAGGTTGCATGTTGTCGGGAGTGCGCCGGTCGGGGACGTCGGCGGGCTGTTCTTCGACGTCGCTGATCGATTGGCGGTCATCAATTTGTTCGGCGCCTACGCCTACACCTATGACGAAAACCGGCTGGACGAGTTTCGCGAGTTGTTCACCGAGTCACCGGAGCTTGTATTGCAGCACGACGGGCACAACCTGTCGGGGGACATCGATGCGGTGATGAGTCTGCTCTTAGGAAAGAAGCGTTGAAGGCCGAAAACGACCAGCGGCGCCACGCGCTGAACTCATACTGGTTTTCCGGCCAAAGCGCCATCGAGGCGACCGGGCACTGTTATGTCCAGGTCTTCGCTATCGAGGGTGGCGGTCCGCCCTGTCCCGACCTGACCGGCCGCTACAAGTTCACCGCAGTCAAGCAGCACAGCGTGTGGAGATTCAGCCGCTGTGTCGTGGCAATCGACCAAAGACAACCGCGCGGCGCGCAGTGAAAACCCACACCTGCGGTCAGAAGCCAGGCCCGGCGCTGGTCTCGAGGACATCAAGGGCCGCATCGATGTTGGGTGTGATCGTTGGACCGTAGCGACTCACCACCTGCCCGAGCGCGCGGGCGATGTGAGGGCCGACAACGCCGGCCGCGAGGACTTCCTCGGCGAGGATGATGCCGTTCACCAGGTGTGCTGCGCTTAGACGGCCGTCAGGCGTGACCTCGTAACGCCAGTCCCCGATTTGGATTCGCTCGGGCTGTGATCGGAAAAGCCCTCGTCGTGCCGGAGTGAGAATTACGCCGGGGACTGCGCAAAAGACCTTGAGCACCAGCCCAACTCCGCCGGGGCCGGCCAGCGCCGACCCGACGGCGCGGCTGACCCGCTCGTGATCCAAATCGGCCATCGATCACTCTCAATCATTCATAGGCAGCACAAATGACGGCGCGATGGTTTGAGCCTCGCCGGTACGACGCACTGCTGTCCCGGCCACATAGAACTCCACCGTGTGAAGTCCCCATGCATAGTTCGAGATGGCGAAATGCACACCCACGACACCGTTTCCGCCGTCACGCTCGGCCTCGCTCTGCATCCGTGACATCGCCAGCTCCCGGGCCTCATAATTGCCCTGCGTCCACTGTGGCATCTCCGCGTTGCGACCCACCTGGCCGAGCGTTTTCAAAAACCCTTGTACGGCAACGTGGAACACACAGTTGCCCATCACGAAAGCGACCGGCGTGTACCCGGACCGTAACAACGTGCATAGATCCTGCCCCGACAGATGGCTGCTGAAAGCCTGTCCATTGGGCCGTCGAAAAGCCCCCGGCTTGGCGGTGTATTTCACCGCGGTGCCGACTGCAATGAACTCGAGGTGCTCGCCCTCGCCCTGATGACGCCAGTCAAGCCGGACGCCGACCACTCCGTCCGCCCCCAGCGAGTCGGCCTCGGCCTGCATCCGCGACATCGCATTCCAGCGCGCGCGGTAGGTGGCGTCGGTTAACACGGGCAGCTCCGACTGCTGCCTGATGCCGGCGAACTGATAGCCCACGTGATACACCGAGACGCCCATCACGAGTTCGATCGGTTCAAACCCGGCCCCATGCAGCAGCGCAAATTCATTGATCGACAGGTCGGATGTGAAGACCTTTCCAGCATGCGACAGCCGTTCGCTGGCGACTGGGTCGAGCTGGTGAGGTTCCATCGTCATACGGCCTCCTAGCGGTCCCGACAGCGTAGCCAGCGTAGGCTGCTGTACCGCCTCGCACACGGATAACGTGCAAGATCTTCAACGAGTGTTGGCTCACCGCCACCTCTGACGGGTGCGCAAGCCCGGGCGCCAGGCGCTTTGTGCCAAGCCTGCGCGTCCTAGCGACTATTAGCCAAAACAGCCGCCGCTCGTGTCGGGAAGAAGGTCTTCGCGTGCCTAGACGTGACTCGCTGCGAAAGCTGCGGCCTGGTCAACCATCCCGTTGTCCACGTACGCGTTGTGTGCACCAAAGTCTCCCCCGTCCGAGCAGACCGGGTCTCCCGCCGCGCACAATTCGGTGGTTTTCGGCACATACAGCGGGCCGATCACAATCGTCGGTTGACCGAACTGGTTCATGAACTGATTCGACGGCTTTCCGAAGAGGACCACCGCGGCGACGTGATTAGCGACGTCGGGCGGCATCGGTCGGGGTGTGTCCGCAGGTGCTCCTTCCGGTATGGCAGCCGCGGTGACAAAGCCCATCACCGCCGCGCCTTGGGAAAATCCACCCAGCACCATCTTGGTGTTGGGGCAGGTCGACGCTGTGTGCTCAATCTGATTGGCCGCGTCTTCGATGCCCGCCAAAGCGGTGGGGAAATCGGTTGTAGCCGGGTAATTGACCCCGTACACGCCCATAGACTTCGGGCCGATCTTCGCGCGCAGCGAGTCGACGAAGGCATCTCCGAAGTAACCAACGCCAGGCGCCTCGCCGGTACCTCGAGCAAACACCACTTCTACGTCTGGGCACGCACCAGCAGTTACCGATGGGGCGGCAGATGCGGATGGGGCAGGTGCGAATAACAGTGTCGACATGGCTGCGACCGCTGCCGCAGCCAATCGAACAAGAATTGTTGCGTTCACGTCTCAATGATGCCCATTCGTTATATGCCTCAAACGGGCGGGGTATTCGATCCAGCCAACGAAACAGGTGTTGCATCCCGCAGCTGCGCCCCGAGCCAGATGAACGGTATTCAACCCCCCACTACCCCAGCGGTTGTCGCGCGCATGGCCGAGTGTCGAGGTAGTTGGCGTCGTGGGCCTGGGACCATTCACATCCAGCCAACCGTGCCACTCGGGCTCGCGCCCAACCCTGAGTCGTCCGCCGGCTTACTACTGTGATCCACGACTCAGGCTCGCTTTGAGTCACTTTGGGGCGGGTCGCCTGCTTGATCGTGGAAGTAGTCCTCCCGATCCGGCCGTGTTCAAAAGCGGACTACGACTAGCAGACGATTACCAGAGCGAAGTAATTCTTCGATAGCACGGGAGCCGGCCGGCCAACGCCTAGCAGGATGGGCAAGATCAGGTGACCCGGCGCAAAGCCGACCCCGAGAAGAGGAGCGAGAAATAGAACTTTGCCATCCAGACCCTGCGGATGGGCCGAATACAACGGTTATTAGTAGTTCAAACTAAGTTTGCTGGCGCCCCAACAGCAAGGCGAATTCCGTTGCGAGCGCCAAGCAGAAACGCGATCAGCGACACAAACGGTCACGGCTCGGAACCCCCCGTCGCGGCCGTTTCTTGTTTCGGGACCGCATAGCGGAGTTCGCTGTCGAACCATTTGGGGCTCAGGCTCGTTATACCCTTTATGGCTCATGGCCGTCACGCGCTGGGCAGTTTGGCTTCCAAGAGGACCCTGACCAGCGGGTTCGATGCTTCCGATACGCCCGACCATGCGCTGACCATCGAACTCCACGATGTAGTCCGCGAGTATCGGGTCGGTGGTCAAACCGTTCGTGCACTAGACGAAATCAGCCTGCGGCTCGACGGCGGCCAGTTCGTCTCGATTGTGGGGCCCTCGGGAGCGGGCAAAAGCACTTTGCTGCATCTGCTCGGCGCGTTGGACGCCCCCGATTCTGGGTCGATTACCTTCGACGGCGAC
>JBEKNM010000278.1:0-6148 GCA_049522835.1 Mycobacterium sp. | reverse complement strand
GGCGCAGGTGTGCCAGTGGTTGCTGACGTCGCGCCTGGAGTTCATCGAGGACCGCAATCGATACCCGATCGATGACGAAGTGATCGCCGCGCCGATGTTCGTCACCGGCGAACCACGTTCGGGCACAACGCTCATGCACGCGCTGATGTCCGTCGATCCGCACGCGCGGGCACCGCGCTTCTGGGAAGTGATGTATCCATCGCCACCGCCGGGCCTCGCCGGCCCGGACGACGACCGACGCGAGCGGGCCGCCGCGGACTGGCGCGAGATCAACGCCAAGATGCCCAAATGGCTGCACAGCCACCCCTACAACGACATGCTGGGCGACGGCCTGCCCGAAGACGAACGCACCTGGGCATTCGATTTCCGGGTGATGACCCCCACTGCGTGGTGGCGGGTGCCGATGCCGTCGCTGGTTGGCGGGCTGGCCACCGATCCGGTAGCACAGTACCGGCTACACAAGGCCATGCTGCAACAGTTGCAGTACAACCGGCCGCGAAAATACTGGGTGTTAAAGGGCTTTCACGGATTCCGGCTCCGAGAGATACTCGAGACGTATCCTGACGCCAACCTGGTCTGGCTGCACCGGGACCCGGTACAGGTCGCCGCGTCGCGCACCATGATGATGGCCGACATCATGGACGGCATCGTCGGTCCCGTCGACCTGCACGCCGAGGCAAAGAAGCATCTCGAGATGACACGCGCAAGCATCGCCAACACGATGAGCAATCCACTGATCGACGATCCGCGCATCCTGCACATTCGCTACACAGACTTCATCGCCGATCCGGTCGCCACAGTCCAGCGCTATTACAGTTTCTGCGGTCGGCAACTGACGTCGGAAGCCGCATCAGCAATGCGCGCTTATCTGGCCAACAATCCCGGTGACCGCTACGGCAAGTTCAGGTACTCCACCCAACTGCTGATCGACATCGGCGAGGACCTCGATGCCCTGCACGCCGAATTCCGCCCGTTCCGTGAGCGATTCGGTGTCGTAATCGAGAATCGGTCCTGACGTGACAGGCCCACGCAAACAAGCACACAAGCGAGCCCATAAACGTCTGTCGGTGCACAACGTCACTTTCTATGGCGAGCCGCTGGCCAGCCTCGAGGCGCATTGGGCAGCGCTCGGCCTGTCCCGTTTAAGCGTCCTGGATAGTCAACTGCTGGATCCCGAATTTCCAAGGCTGTTGCAGCGCAACGACTATACTGTGGAGGCCGTCTACCACCTTTTCGCCGGCGGCCGACTGGCTACTGACCCGCATGCTGCGCGAGATGCACTATCGACGGTCATCGAGACCGCGGCCAGCGTAGGCGCGCGTACCGTCTACCTGCTCACCGGTGGTCGGGGTGCCCTGACTTGGGAGCAGGCCGCCGAACAGTTCTGCGCCATGGTCGCCCCCTGCGTCGAGCACGCTCAGCGCGTGGGCGTCTCGCTGGCGATCGAGAATGCATCCAGCCTGTACGCCGACATTCATCTCGCTCATACCCTGCGGGACACCATCACGCTGGCCGAGATGGGCGGCCTGGGCATCTGCATCGACGTGTTTCACTGTTGGGCGGAGGGCGATTTCGAAGCGCTGGTGCAGCGCGCCCTGCCGCGAACCGACCTCATCCAATTAAGTGATTACGTGTTGGGTGACCGTGCGCTGCCGGCCAGGGCGGTACCCGGGGACGGAACGATTCCGCTCGAAGCCCTTGTCGCCGAGACTCTCGCCGGGGGCTACGCGCACGGCTTCGACCTGGAACTGATCGGTCCCCGAATCGACCAGGAGGGCCGGTTCGAATCCGCCCGGCGCGCATGCGATGTCGTCGGGGCAATGCTCGACAGATTGGCGATGTGACAATGGATTTCCATGGCCTTCGGTGACGCGCCCGACGACGCTGCGCTGCGATCAGCGTGGGCCGCATTCTGCGGGCAGCTGCAGCGCGCGGGCGAGCAGGCCTTCAAGGATGCCAACGCCGCCTCGGGACCGCAGCGTGTCGATGCATTCCGGTTTCTCACCCAGAACCTGGGCCAGGCCTTCGATCTGGCCCTCGAGACCCGCGACACCCAGTACCCGGTGCTGCACGCTTTCTGTGGCCCGACCCGCAAGCTGGGCGGCGACTGCGCTGACTTCACCTATCAGCAAGCGTGGATCGACGGGCAGTCGACCTACCGACTTACCGGAAACCGCGGCACCTCGCGATTCTTCAACGTCACCGTGCAGGGCCCACGCACACCTGGGCCGGGCATCCTGCACGAGCCCTTCGGTGACACACCGGAAGTCAACATGTTCGGCCAGCAACTCAGGACCGCCGACGACGGGGAATTTGAGCTCTACATCGGTGGGCCCGAGCGCGGGCCGAACTGGTTGCCCACAACCCCGGGATCACGCAAACTGTTCATCCGCCAGGGATTCGACCGTTGGGACGAGCTGCCTGCGCAAATACGCCTCGAGCGGATCGACATGGCCTCCCCCAAGCCCGTGCCCACACCTGCGGTCATGATCGAAGCGATGGAGTGGGCCGGCGATTTCGTCACTGGCCTGATGTCTGATTGGCCCGAGTTTCCGTTCAGCCACGGAGGCGTCGACGCCGCCCGTCCGAACACGTTTCCCACCATTTTGAAGGCGGACGCGACCGGCGCAGACCGCAAGCGCGGACGGGCCGCCGCCAACATGTACTGGGAACTGGCCTCGGACGAGGCGCTGGTCATCGAATTCCGCGCGCATGACGGGCTGTGGATGTTCACCAACATGGGTGTCTTCTTCAACAGCATGGACTACCTCTACCGCCCGGTGAGTTACACGCCGAGCCGCACCAAAACGGACGGCGACGGCCGGATTCGTCTCGTCATCGCACATCGTGATCCAGGTGTGCACAACTGGCTGGACACCCAGGGCTTCGAACGTGGCAACCTGACCTACCGTCACATGCTCGAGGGCGAACCCGCCGTGCTGAACACCCGGGTAGTCAAGTACGACGAGCTGCTCAGCGCGCTCCCCGCGGACACCACCATGGTGAGCACCGCCGAACGCAGCGCCGCAATGTGGGACCGGTTCCACAGCATTCGGCGACGCTATGTCTTCTAAAGATGTCCTCTAAAGTCAGGGTTTGTGACCGACATTTCCGAAGACGAACTGGCCGGACTAACCGAGTTCTCGCTGCTGTCCGAAAACGCTGAGCAGGCCGGAGCTACGGGTCCGCTGCCCGACGTAGAGCGGGTCGAGGTGGACACGCCAGACGGCAGAATCAGCGCACTGCGCTGGGGTCACACGCCGCGGGTTGTTTTTCTGCATGGCGGCGGCCAGAACGCACACACGTGGGACACCGTCATCGTCGGCCTGGGCGAACCGGCGCTGGCAGTGGATCTGCCCGGCCACGGCCACTCCGGCTGGCGCGAGGACGGCGACTACTCTCCGCACCACAATGCCGACGCCTTGGCGCCGGCACTGCGCCAACACGCGTCGAGAGCCGAACTCGTGGTGGGCATGTCGCTGGGCGGACTGACTGCGATACGACTGGCCGCGGTGGCACCCGACCTGGTGCGCGAACTCGTCCTCATCGACGTCACCCCGTCGGCGTTGCAGAGGCACGCCGAACTCACCGCCGACCAGCGCGGCACGGTGGCCCTGATGGAAGGCGAGCGGGAGTTCCCCAGCTTCCAGGCCATGCTGGACCTGACGATCGCCGCGGCACCGCACCGCGAGGTGAAGGCGCTGCGCCGCGGCGTGTTCCACAACTCCCGTCGGCTCGATAGCGGCAACTGGACCTGGCGCTACGACGCCATCCGCGCCATCCCCGACTTCGGCAGTTTGTGGGACGACGTGGACACGTTGTCGGCGCCCGTCACCCTGGTGCGAGGTGGCTCATCGGGCTTCGTCACCGACCAGGACGCCGCCGAACTCAGCAGACGAGCAACATATTTCCGCAAGACACAGGTGGTTGAGAATTCGGGCCACTCCGTGCAAAGCGACCAGCCTCGCGTGCTGGTAGACCTCCTGCGCGGGGTGCTCGACGCACGCTGAGCGTCGCGAATGCGCCCGGCTACGGTGGTCATATGACTCCCGATCTCCCCGTTCGAATCGGCGTGCAACTGCAGCCGCAGCACGCCCCGCATTACAGCAATATCCGCGACGCCGTTCGCCGCTGCGAAGACATCGGTGTCGACATCGCGTTCACCTGGGATCATTTCTTTCCGCTCTACGGTGATCCTGACGGCCCACACTTCGAATGCTGGACCGTTCTCGCGGCCTGGGCCGAGCAGACATCGCGTATCGAGATCGGCGCCCTGGTGACGTGCAACTCCTACCGCAATCCTGAACTGCTCGCCGACATGGCCCGTACCGTCGACCACATTTCTGACGGCCGGCTCATCCTGGGGATCGGATCAGGCTGGAAGGAAAGGGACTACGACGAGTACGGCTACGAATTCGGCACCGCCGGTGGCCGTCTCGACGATCTGGCGGCCGCACTGCCCCGCATCAAGTCACGGCTGGCCAAGCTCAACCCGGCACCCACCCGTGACATCCCGGTGCTGATCGGGGGTAAGGGACCGCGCAAGACCCTGCGATTGGTCGCCGAACACGGCAACATCTGGCACGGCTTCACCACCGTCGAGACCTACCCGGCCGCCGCGGCCATTCTGGACGACCACTGCGCCGCGGTCGGGAGGGATCCGGCCACTGTCGAGCGGTCGGCCGGGGTGGAGGACAACAGCGGTGTGCGCCGAGGTGAAGGTACCGCTGGGCTGATCGCCAACGCAACGGGCTTGACGGCCCTCGGCGTGACGCTGCTGACCGTCGGGTGCAACGGTCCGGACTACGACCTGACCGCCGCGGAATCGCTGTGCAAGTGGCGCGATAGTCTTTAGGCCGGTCGGCTCGCATTTGCCTCGGCTTCATCCGCCGAACACCTGGATGCAGGCGCTTGGTCATGAGAAACTTTTCCAGCGCCGATAGCCGGAGCGGTGCTGAAAGAGTGTGATGCCGAAGAGATACGGGCTCAAAGAGAAAGACCAGGTTGTATCGCACATCCTCAACCTGGTGCTGACCGGGAAGCTATGCAGCGGCGACCGTGTCGACCGCAACGAGATCGCGCAGGGCCTAGGGGTTAGTCGCGTCCCTATTCAAGAGGCGCTGGTCCAACTCGAACACGACGGCATCGTATCGACCCGCTACCACCGGGGCGCGTTCGTCGAGCGGTTCGACGAAGCCACCGTGCTCGAGCATTACGAACTCGACGGGCTGCTCAACGGCATTGCCTCGGCGCGCGCAGCCACCAACCCCACGCCGCGGATCTTGGGGCAACTCGACACACTCATGCGATCGCTGCGCGCCACGAAGGAATCGCGGGCTGCTGAGATCGCTGCAGAGTACCGGCGCACCGTCAACGACGAGTACGCGGGACCGCGGCTGCACGCCACAATCCGCGCCTCCCAAAACCTCATCCCCCGCGTCTTCTGGATGACCCACAAGGCCGGCCGCGACGAAATGCTGCCGTCCTACGAAGACGAGACCTCCGCCATCCACCGCCGTGACCCGGAAGCCGCACGGGCTGCTTGCGTCTCGCGCTCCTACCTGATGGCCCAAACCATGGTGGCCGAACTTGTTCGACGCAGAGTATTCGCCGCGCCCGGCTACGTTGGTCACGTTGATCCCGGCCGTCTTGGGGTACTTGCCGGGGCCGATGCGGTGCGCAGCGGGCCGCCGATCGCGCTCTGAGCGCGCCGAGCCGCCGAGCCGCCGATACGGTGGCCGTGATGAGCTTGTACGAGAGCCCGCACGCTAAGCGCGGCGCAAAGTTGTTCGGATTAGCCGCGACAATCCTGATTGTGTGTGGCCTGACGCTGGCGGCGCCCGCACTTGCCGACAGGAACCAATGCGCACCGGCCGGGTTGGACAGCGCGAGGGTGTTGCCAGAGAACCTGACCATCGGCGCCGCGACAGGCCACGACGACGCCACGACAGCCACGGTCGAGCCGCTGAGCTCGGTGAACGTCGGCGCATTGGGACTCGACACGCCCGGTGTGTTGACCGTCGGCACGCTGTCGGATGCGCCGCCGAACATCTGTGTCAATCCCACCGGGCAATTCAGTGGCTTCGACAACCAGCTGCTACTTGCCATCGCCGGCAAGCTGGGCCTGCAAGTCAGGTTCGCCGCGACG
>JBEKNM010000277.1:0-6148 GCA_049522835.1 Mycobacterium sp. | reverse complement strand
GTCTTCCAGCAGATCGACGACGCTGGCAACGCTCTCGGCGGGCTTGGTCAGCCGGGCGGCGACCTCACGGGCTCGAGTGACGTACTGCGGGGCGAGGATTGAACGCAGATCCGCGACCAGTGAATCCAGGGTGCTGGCCGAGAAAGCCCGCCCCGCACCAACTTTCAGCTGGTTGACGGCAGCAGCCCAGATCGGCTGATCATCGATCTGGTGCCAGAGGATCAGCGTGGGGACACCAGCACGCATGCCCGCAGCCGTGGTGCCGGCGCCGCCTTGGTGGACGACCGCGCGGCAAGCCGGAAAGACGACCGCGTGGTTCACCGCGCTCACCACCTTCACATTGTCGAAATCCGGTACGCCGATGAAGTCACTCGCCCCAGAGCAAAACAACGCCCGCTCGCCTAACTGCGCGCAGGCCGCGCTGATCACGGCGACCGTCTCAGCGGGGTAGGGGAGCCGCACGTTGCTGCCGAAGCCGAAGTAGATGGGCGGCGTGCCCTCGGCAATCCAGGACAAGACCTCGTCGTCGGCTTCGGTCGGCACCTCCAGCGTCAGCGCGCCGACGAACGGCCTGAACGGTCGAAGTCCGCCCTGTTCCGCCCATTCGGCTGCCAGCTCGGGGAAGCAGAGCGCGTGGTACGCCTGGATCTCCAGCGAACCGCGTTCCGCCATCGGTGGGGTCGACGGTCCGGTTGTATCCGGCAGGCCCAGTGCACGGCGTTGGGCGTCTTCGGCCTGCTTCGTTACGTGCCCAATGACGCCACTGGGGCCCGAGTGCTCTCCCGGGAAGAAGTGCAGCGTAGCCAGCGGAATGCCGTAATACTCTGCGACATTGGCTGCCAGCCCCTGCTCGCCTTCGCCGGTCAATAGCAGGTCGGCCCCATCTGCCAGCGCTGTCAGCGTCGTGCCCCATTGCGTCATGGCCTGGGTTAAATACTCCATAGCTCCGAGCATCGCGTTGACCGGATTCTGGATCTTCTCGGCAGGCGGCTCCGGCGCGTCCGGCCCGAAGGCGACCGCAGCAAGCCCCGCCGACTCAACGAAGCCAAGCAGGTTAGGCGGGACCGCCATACACACGTCGTGGCCTCGGCGCAGCAGCTCCCGAGCGACGGCGGCGCAAGGCTCGACATCGCCGCGACTTCCATACCCGGCCAGCGCAACCTTCATCGGCGCAACCTAACTCGGGGTGATGCTTTGAACGGCGCGGCTCAACGCCACTTGATGCCGCATCCGATCGACGGCCGCTGGTCGGGGTTGACCGGCCGCCCGGCGAGCACCGCGTCGACGGCGGCCCGGATGTCAGCGCCCGTCACCGGCACGTCGTTCTTGGGTCGGGAGTCGTCGAGCTGGCCGCGGTAGACGAGTCGACGCTCGCCGTCGAACACGAACGTGTCGGGTGTGCAGGCCGCAGAGTAGGCGCGGGCGACGTCCTGGGTCTCGTCGTAGAGGTAGGGAAACGTCCAGCCCTGGCGGCGAGCCTCAACGACCATTTGGTCGGGGCCGTCCTGGGGGTAGGTGGCGACGTCGTTGCTGGAGATGCCGATCATCGCGACGCCCTGGCCGGCCAGGTCGCGGCCAAGCGCTGCGAGCCCGCCGGCGACGTGCTGAACATACGGGCAGTGGTTACAGATGAAGGTGACGACAAGCGCGGGACCGGTGAGCTCGTCGAGGCTGACACTGCCCCCGGTGGCGGGCTCGGGCAGCGTGAACGGCGGCGCGGGTGTGCCGAGGGCAAGCATGGTGGACTCTATGGCCATACCCGCCACACTAGCGTCCGTGGCGCGCGTGGTCCCTTGCGCCGAATGTCGAGTTGTTGGGCTGATTCAGCGGGCGGTTTCAGCGCGACAAGTCCACGATCGGTTCGACTAAAACTTAGAACCCAGCCCCGCGATCAGATTGATCGTGACTGCCAGGACAACCGCGCCCAGGAGGTAGGACAGCAGCGCATGGCGCAATACCGTCGCCCTGATGGATGTCAATCCGATCTCGGTGTCTGACACCTGGTAGGTCATGCCGACGGTGTAGGCCACATACGCGAAGTCCCGAAAACAGGGCGGCTCCGGGTCGTGGAAGTTGATGCCGCCCGGTTCGTCTGAGTAATACAGCCGCGCGTAGTGCACGGTGAACAGCGTGTGCAGGGCAAACCAGGACGCCGCGACGGTCAGAATGCCGACAATTGCAGCTGATATGGCTTCTGAGCCGGACCGCGACCCGGCGGCCACCACGTAGCCGACCCCGCCCAGGCTCGCGATGCTTGCCGACACGATGATCACCTCGGTGATCGTCCGGGTGGGGTCTTCCCGGGTCGCATATCTGCAGGTCTGCTCTGCATCCATGCCGCCCAGGATGAGCCGCGTCCACCCCACATACACTCCGGCGCCAACGACCCAGCCGACAAGCGCGAATCGCCAGCCGACGGTGTTACCCACCGTGAGAGCGACAGCACCTCCGAGCACCGAGGCAACCAACAGCCGAACCGCGAGAGTGTCGCGGAATAACGTAACCAGGGATTTCACAAACCCGACCTAAGCACGCACTAAACGTCGGCGCACGCCCTCGAGATAGGCGTTTGCAGTTCCGGAGCGATTTCGCCGCGTTTCACGCGCCGTTCGACACGACTCAACACACCATGTCCACCCATGTCGTAAGAATCGAGGACGACGTCGCGCATTGTTTCTGCAACGGGACCGGAAAGCGCGAAGAGCCAATCACCGGTCCAGCTACGGCCTAATGGCCGCCGTCGCGGGCGATCCGATCCGCACGCCAACACCACGCCCGCATAGGGATGTCGATCGTGTCGGCCGCGGGAAAACGCGCCTCCAACGCGGCGCGCGCTTCAGAAAGCGCCTGCGCGCGGTCATCCGCTGACGCGATGATGGCCCTGCTGTACGTCCCCAACATCGCGACGACGTCCTCGACTGGCATCGTCCGCACGAATCGGAAAGTCTCACGCGCAATCTCGTGGAAGATCTGCGGTTCCGGTAGATCGAAGTCCAGACGCCGCCGGAATCGGTCGGCCTGTTTTTCGTCAACCTTGTCCCCGCCGGGTAGCCGGTCGAGGTCACGCACCCAGTCCACCTCGCGGTCTCGGCTCGTCCAGATCAAGCCGAGCCGACCGCCGTCGCGCAGCACGCGACCGATCTCCGGAACGGTCCGTTCACGATCCATCCAGTGCCACGCCGACGAGACGAACACGGCGTCCGCGGATGCGTCGGGAAGCGGGATCGACTCGCCACGGCCCTCGACAGCACGGACTTCCGGGGATCGCTCGGCCAGCACCTTGCGCATCCGCGCATCGGGTTCGACCGCGATGACCTGTGCAGCTCTGCTCACCAGCGTGCGGGTGAACAGCCCGGTGCCCGCGCCCACGTCGACGGCCACCTCGCAACCGGATGGCACCAACCAGTCCACCGCCGCCTGCGGGGCCTGCGGCCGCAGGCCGTCATAATCCTCGGCGATCGATCCGAAAGACATTGCGCGCTCTTGACGATCAGTCATACCGCCAGGCTAGCTCGCCCGCATGGACTGCTGGGCGCGTCGAGGCCCCTAGTGGATCCGGTCAGCCGCGAATGTCGCGGCCTGATTCACCATCCCGGACGAAATGTAAGTAACGTGCGCCATGATGTTCCCGCCTCCGGAGCAAATCGGATCGTCGGGAGCGCAGAGGCTGATGGTCTTGGGGCCGTACAGCGGGTTGATGGCCGGCAGCGGCTGGCCACCCCACAACATGCTCGAGAAGCCACTGGTGGGCTCGCCGAAAAGGGCGACAGCGGCGACATGATCAGCTACCGAAGGTGGCATCGCATTGGTAGCCAAATCGATCACGGTCGAGCCCTGAGAATATCCACCGAGGACGATCTTGGTGTTCGGGCAGCCGGCGACAACGCCCTCGATATGGGCACTGGCATCATCGGAACCGGCTGTCGCGCTGTTGTGGTAGTCGTCGCTGGCCGGGTAGTTGACCGCATACACGTCGACGGATCGCCCGCCGACCTGTGAGGTAAGCGAGTCGACAAATGCCTGGCCGACGTCGGCAAGCCCAGGCCCCTGATGGGTGCCGCGAGCGAAAACCACCGCGACGTCGGAGCACGGATCAGCAGAAGCGGCAGGACTGTTGATGGGCGCGCCCAGCAGCCCCCATGCCGTCACCAAGACACCAACGATGCGAGCAAGGCTGCGTGCAGTCATCCCCAAATGCTGACATACCACCGACTGCGGCAGCGCGGCCGGTGCCGGGACCGTTCGGCATCGAGCACCTCGCGCACCAGGGCACGGCGGGAAGGCCACCGTCAGTGTGGATTGACCCACCACTCGAACTTATCGGCAAACTGAGGCGCGGAAGACCGGCCGCCGATACGCTAGGGCGCACACGGAGCGCTGATTGACGCGGAGGGGGGTCGGCGTGTCACTTCTGGTCGTGGCTCCGGGGTTGCTGGAATCAGCCGCAGCCGACATAAAGAGCATCGGTTCGGCGCTGGATGCGGCGCACGCGGCGGCTGCTGTTCCAACCACCGGCCTTGCCGCGGCCGGCGCCGATGAGGTATCGGCGACTGTGGCGGCGCTGTTCGGCGGGTTCGGTCAGGAGTTTCAGGCACTAAACGCGCAGGCCAGTGCATTTCAACAGCAGTTTGTGCTGACGTTGAGCTCGGGGGCCGGGTCGTATCTGGCCGCGGAGGCAGCGAGCACGTCGCCGTTGCAACCGTTGCAGACGGTGTTCGGCGATGTGCTGGGTGTGATCAATGCGCCCACCGAGCTGTTGTTGGGGCGTCCGTTGCTGGGCAATGGAGTAAACGGGACGGCCGCGAGTCCGAATGGCCAGGCTGGTGGGCTGTTGATCGGCAACGGCGGCAACGGTTATTCGCAAACGGCGACGGGGGTGGCCGGCGGGGCCGGTGGCGCGGCGGGCTTGATCGGCTTTGGGGGTACCGGGGGTACCGGCGGCGCCGGCGCAAATGGTGGGGCCGGTGGTCACGCCGGGTGGCTGATCGGTGTGGGCGGGACCGGCGGCCAGGGAGGAGCTCTCTCAGGGACTCAGGGTGGAATCGGCGGAGCCGGTGGTACTGCGGGTCTGTTCGGTCTGGGCGGCAACGGCGGTAACGGTGGACCTGATAACAACGGCGGTGCCGGAGGCCTCGGCGGCTGGGCGTTGGGCCCCTCTGGGAGCGCTGGTGCTGGTGCTGCGACGAATACATCCATCCCGCTGACGATGGTGAATACCACTGAGCCGGTGGTCAATATCTCGGTAAACGGCGGCAAAAGTGTGCCCGTGCTGGTGGACACCGGATCGACTGGTCTTGTGCTCCCACTTTCCGACGTCGGGCTGCAACACCTCGGCATTCCCACCGGGATCGGTTTCGGCGGTTACAGCGGGGGATTGGACTACTTCTATGTCACGACCACCGTGCCGGTGAATTTCGGGAATGGAGCCGTCACCGCGCCGACCTCCGTTAATCTCGAAATCTTTGCCTTCCCGACGTCGATTAACGCCGCGCTCACCAACGGCCTCACCTGGCAGTCCTATTTTGCTCCGGACGGCGTAAGCGGCGTTTGGGGTATCGGTCCGAATTCAGGGGGCCCGGGCCCCAGCATCCCCAACACCGCGTTGCCGGGCGCCCAAAGTCAGGGTGTGCTCATCAACGAACAAGGGGGCTATCTACAGTTCGGTCCACCTCCCACTGGGGCAACCGAGATCGGGTCGATTTCCGGATCTCCGATCGGCAACATTGAGGTGCAAATCGGCAACGGGGGGGCTTTGCAAACTGTTTCCGCCACTGTTGATTCCGGTGGTGTGTACGGAACCCTCCCGTCATCCGTAATCGGGGCCGGTCTACCAGCGGGGACTGTCGTTAACTACTACGCCCCGAACAACACTACGACGCCGATCGCCACTTACACGGTGGGCGCCGGGAACGGCCCGGAGCCTATTTCATCAGGCGTGAGCAACACCGGGTATTGGCCATACGCCCAGCACCCGGTTTACATCTCGTACGGCGTCGCTGGCGGAGAGACAATCGTCTACAGCTCGATATGAGACTTTGAGCAGTAGCCGGTTGCGGGTTTGAAGCAGCGAACGTGTAAGCACGTACGTTCTCCCCGGGCGGGTAGCCCGAACTCATCGGCCTGACCGCGCGGCCCCATTGTCGTCAAC
>JBEKNM010000276.1:0-6168 GCA_049522835.1 Mycobacterium sp. | reverse complement strand
ATTCCCACTAAGAGCAGGGAGAAGATGATGAGTGTGAGTGCGCCATAGACGCGAAGGAAAATCTTGAATGCTGCCAGCTTCCTGCTCGATTCCACGATCATTTTCACGGCTCCTTCGAGGTTGACACGCACCGAGGGCGGCGCGCGCCCGCTGTTGGTCGGAGCGCATCACGATTGATCCAGTCATCGCGACCACGCCCGACATGTATAGAGGCGCTCCACAACAGAAACTCATCGGAGATCCCCCGGCACGGATCACGTGCACTCGCCGACCTCGGTTAGCGGCCACGTCCATCCAACAGGGGACCCACGTACCAGGTTGGCGCCGATGAGTTTGAGGATCGCCCGTCCTCTGTATTGGAGGGAGGTGAGCGATATGACCCGAGTGGCTGTGGTGCAGTACCACACGATCACCGTCTCGACCGAACGCAACTGCCAGCTGATCGAGGACGTACTCGTCGAACTGGCTGCGCGGGACCCGGGAGGACTCCACTACCAGGTGTTCCGATTTGACGACGGTGTCGGCTTCATGCACGTAGCTGTTTTCGATGGCACGACCGATCCGTTTGCCGAGTGCAGCGCCTACCGGGACTTTCACCGAGAACTCGGCGACCGCCTGGCAGCACCGCCGATCGTGACCCGGGCCCTGCTGATCGGTTCCTACCCGTGACGTTGCACGGAAGGAAAGGCCGCCACGGCGACTCAGACGGCGCCTGACGAGCTCATTTCGAGCGCTCCTTCCGATGAGTTTCGGCGCCGCGCCACCTCTGTACTGGATAGGAGGTGACGAGAATGCCCAAAGCGGTCGTTGTGCAGTATGAAACCCGCCCCGACGCGGCGGAACGCAACCAGCAGCTCATCGAGTGCGTGTTCGAAGAATTGCGTGGTATTCAGCCGGGAGGATTGCGCTACATGGCATTTCGCCTTGAGGACGGTGTCGGATTTGTGCACGTAGCGATTTTTGACGGATACGGCGATCCGCTCGCGGAGTCGGCAGCGTTTCGCCGGTTCCAAGAAGGAACAGCTGAGCGCCTGGTGGGACCTTCCGACGTCAAGTCGATGACCATCATCGGTTCATACGGCGGCCGATACATCCAGGAAGAGCAACAATGAAAATTACGAAGATCGCAGCCAGGGAAGAATGGCTTGCGGCGCGCCTCGACCTGCTGGCGCAGGAGAAAGCCGCGAGTCGGCAGCTGGCCGCGCTGGCCGGGCAGAGGCGCCGCCTTCCTGCGGTGGAAATCGAGAAGAAATACGTGTTCGAAGGCCCCGACGGCACGGTGCGACTTATCGACCTGTTCGAAGGTCGCGCCCAGCTCATCGTCTACCACTTCATGTGGCTCCATGACATCGACGACGGTTGCCCGAGTTGCTCGTTCGCCGTGGACAACATGCCGGATCCGATCCACCTCAACGAAGGGGCGGACACCACACTGGTGCTCGTTTCACGTGCGCCGTATCGGCGGCTGAGCGAGTTCACGGCGCGCATGGGCTGGCAGCTGCCCTGGTACTCCTCGCACGGCAGCGACTTCAACTACGACTTCCATGTCAGCAGCGACGAGTCGATAGCACCGGTCGAGTACAACTACAAGGACAAGGCCACGCTTGAGCGCGACGGGCTGGACTACGTGGCGGTCAACGGTGCTGACGGGCAAGGCATCAGTGTCTTCGTCCAGGACGACGATAAGGTTTTCCACACCTATTCGGCCTACGGTGTAGGTGCCGATGTCATGTTGAGCACCTACCGTTTCCTGGATCTGACCCCGCTGGGCCGCCAGCGCTACGTCAACGAGTGGCCGTGGCATGACAGCTACGGGGTTGCGGGTGGTCATGAGCATCACCACTGATCCGCGGACCGGCGGCGAAGACTTCGGGCGGCTAGCCGAGCCGTTTCGGCGGGAGTTGGTCGCATACGGCTACCGCATGCTCGGCTCGGTCGACGACGCCGAAGAAATCGTGCAGGACGTCTACCTGGAGGCGTGGCGAGCCTACGAACGCTTCGAAGGGCGCTCATCACTGCGCACATGGCTGTATCGCATCGCCACCCGGGCATTCATAAAGGCGCTCGAGCGCAGGAAGCGCCGCCCACTCCCGTCGGACCTGCATGCTCCGACCGCCGACCCCACCGCGCGCCCTCTAGCCGGTGATCCCGAGCTGACATGGCTTCAGCCCGCCCCCGATTCGCTGCTCGCCGGCACGACCAACGACCCGGGCACGGTGGTGGCCGCACGCGAAACGATGCGGCTAGCGTTCCTGGCGGCGCTGCAGATCCTTCCGCCGCGGCAGCGGGCGGTGCTGATCCTGCGGGACGTATTGAGTTGGTCCGCAGCCGAAGTCGCGGCGCTGCTCGATTTGAGCGTGGTGGCGGTCAACAGCGCGTTGCAGCGCGCTCACGCACGTCTGCCCGCAGACAGCCACTCGCTGGTGCAGCCGTCTGAGCAGCGGCAGCGTGAACTGCTCGACCGGTATGTGGCCGCATTTCAAAACGCCGACGTTGACGAACTGGTCGCGGTGTTGACCGAGGACGCGGTCTTCGAAATGCCACCGTTCATCACATGGTTTCAGGGCAGCGCGACGATCGGTGGTTTCCTCGGCCCGCGCATGCGTGCCTTCGGCGATACCCCAGTCATACGCACCTCGGCCAACGGGCAACCCGCGGTTGCGCTATACCCGGCGACTGCCGATGGACAGCATCGCCTGCACGCCCTGCATGTGCTGACCTTGCTGTCGCGGGGTGTCGGTGGCATCGTGGCGTTCCAGGACATCGATGCGTTGCGGGGCTTCGAACTACCCCACGTGCTGTCGATTGAAGCAACGTGATCACAGGAGATGCTGCGATGAGCCCCATCACCTATGTGACCCGCGGGCCCTTGGTTGTGTCGCCGTCCCTCGAAGCGACTCAAATCCCTGACCGCGGCTGGACTCGTCGAGCGGGGGACGGGGAGCACCGGGCGCGGCGAGTACCGACTCAGTGACAAAGGCACAGCTTTGTGGCCAGCGGCGCGTGCACTGTTGGTATGGGGCAGGTTGGTTATCGGCACAGGTAGTGAATCTTAAATACGTTGTTGCTCAAGGGAATAACAAATACGCAGTATTTTTACTGGTAACCCCGCGTATTCGTTTTCCGCATGTTCGTCGGTCGCCGTATGGTCCGTTCTCATGGGCGTGGTCGAGGCGATCAGAGCGAATCAGGGTGGGGATGCGTCCCCCACGCGCGTGCATCCCCACCGGTCCCTACTCATTCGGCCGAGTCCTCGGCGTTTCGGATGCACTGGTAGGTGAGGTAGGTGAGGCTGTCACCGACGGTGTGGGTTTTGACAAGGCGTAGGGGTTTTGGGCGCATGGGTTTTGGGTTGCTGGTCTGGTCGAAGAGGCGGTTGCCTGCGCCCATCACGAGGGGGAAAATCGCCAACCGCAGCTCGTCGATGAGGTCGTGCTCGATCAGTGTGTGCACCAGCTGGGAGCTGGCGTAGACGCGGATCTCACCGTTCATCGTGTGCTTCAGCTTCGAAACCTCGTCCACGACGTCACCGTCGAGTACCGTCGAGTTGTTCCAGCCGGGATCTGCGAGGCCGGTGGAGACAACGTATTTGGGCAGGCTGTTCATCCTGTCCGCCATTTCGCCGGTGCGGTATGGGTATCGTGCGGCGAAATACTCGTAGCTGCGTCGGCCCAGCAGCAGGGCGTCGGCTTCCAGCGCGTCGTCGAGTAGGCGTTTGGCCCATTCTTCGCGGTCGGTCGGGGCGAGCCCGGCGCGCCAGTCTTCGCGGTTGAAGCCCTCCTCGGCGGTCGGGTCCTGAGTGACTCCATCGAGCGAGACGTTCTCGAAGGCGACGATCGTTCCCATGTCGGTGCTCCTATGTTCGTGTGGTCCGACTACCACTGATGTAGACCCCGCGGCATCGGAAAACCGGGCGCTTGGCGCTTCGAGATCGTCCGCGACGATCAGGGAGTAACCGCCGAGTGTGGTGTCAGCTCCGCAGGCCATCAGAATCGCTCCTTCTGTCCGGGTGCCGGCCGATGCCGGCACATCCGTCATTCGGGCAAACCCCGGCCGGGCGCCGAACTGGACGGTGGCGAGCGCCCAATTTTGTTCTCCTCCGGGGTCAGTACCAGTGAGCGACCGTGACGTCGCCCTCACTGAAAAGGAGTACGCATGACCGCGATATCACAGACCAGGCAGGACCCGCCCGAACAGCCCCGAGAGGGGTTGACGTTCGTGCTGGTGCACGGTGCCTTCCAGACCGGAACCGTATGGGAGTATGTGGCGGCCGAGCTACGCCGCCAGCGGCACGTCGTGCACACGCCAACGATTGCCGGGCACGGCCCCGACGCGCCGATGAACTTGACTCACGCCGATGCAGTGGCCTCGCTTGTCGCGTACCTGCACGAGCACGGTTTGTCAGATGTAGTGCTGGTCGGGCATTCGATTGCCGGGGCCTTCATCGCCAAGGCCGCCGAACAGGCCCCCGAGCTGATCAAGAGGCTGGTGTTCCAGAGCGCTTTCGCGGCTGCAGACGGGAACGCGCTGGCCGATGAATTTCCGCCCGAGGACGCCGCTTTCTTCGGCATGGCGGACGCCGCTCAGGGATTCCTCCTCCCGTTCGAGGTGATCCGGGAACGCGCGTGCAACGACATGGACCTGGCCACCGCCAACGCAATCTATGCGGAAATGTCGCCCATCCCAGTCGCCTACTTCGCTGACAAACTCGACCTCAAGGTCTTCTACGAACTGGTCGGCACGGGAAAGATCAAGACCAGTTACGTACACGCTGTCAATGACTTCGCCTTGCCGCCAGGCGAATACGGCTCGTTCCCGCGGTTCGCTCAGCGGCTCGGCCCGCTATGCCGGATCCTGCAACTTCAGGGCGCCCACTATGTCATGGTTACCCGCCCCGGTGAACTCGCTACTACCCTCATCCAGGCAGGACGTGACTGACTTCTATCTCCGACAGATCAACCACCCGTACGTGACCGCGGACGAAGCGGGAGGAAGACGTCACAAGGATGGAGCCGTGACCACAGACCTGATCGCCCAGGCCCAAGCCGGAGACGAGGAAGCGTTCCGCCAGCTCATCGACCCCTACCGACGCGAGTTGCTGGTGCATTGCTACCGGTTCCTCGGTTCGGTCCAAGACGCCGAGGACGCGCTGCAGGAGACCCTGCTGGCGGCCTGGCAGGGTCTTGGTGGCTTCGAGGCGCGGGCCTCTGTGCGGACCTGGCTATACCGGATCGCGACAAACCGATGCCTGAAGGCGCTGCGATCCAGTAGCCGGCGGCCACGTATGAGTGCACCCACAGCCGGGTTTGACCCGCCCGAGCCCACTCGGCTGGGCGAGGTGGTCTGGCTCGAGCCCTACCCGGACGTCCTCCTCGAAGGGCTCACCGATACCGCGGCCGGCCCCGAAGCGCGGTACGAGGCCAAGCAAGCCATCTCGCTGGCCTTCGTGACTGCCGTGCAGCTACTGCCGCCGCGGCAGCGCGCCGTGCTCATCCTGCGCGACGTCCTCGGGTTCCGCGCTGGCGAGGTAGCCGACATCCTCGAATCCACCGAGGAGTCGGTGACCAGCGCGCTCAAACGCGCTCGGGCCACCCTGCGGCGCCGGCTCCCACCGCGCAGAGCGCAACAGCCACCTCCGCCACCGGACTCTGCCATCGAGCAGGAACTCATCGACCGGCTCACTCGAGCCTTCGAGACCAGCGACGTGGACGGCGTAGTCGCCCTGCTCACCGACGACGTCTCGCTGACCATGCCCCCTCTCCCAATGGAGTACCAAGGCCTCGAGTCGGCGGCCCGGTTCCAAGCCGCGGTGTTCCGGCCGGGCCGCTTCTTCCGGCTGGTCGCGACCAGAGCCAACGGACAGCCCGCGTTCGGCGTGTACCTCCGCGACCCCCACACCAGCGTCTTCCACGCGAACGGACTACTGGTCCTCACCCTCGCGGGCGGCCGCATCTGCGCGATGACCCGCTTCGACAACAGCGTGCTACCCCCCTTCGGACTTCCCCGAATCCTGCCGCACTGAGGACCCCGATCGACCCAGCCGTGGAGGGGATCGCCACCACGAAGGGAGTCGAACTCCCCAAGACGCCGGCGCGAAGCCGCGATCTTGAGCGGCGACTTGAGAACGGCTAGGAGAGTGGACAACACACACGTCTGATGTTTTATTAT
>JBEKNM010000275.1:0-6198 GCA_049522835.1 Mycobacterium sp. | reverse complement strand
TTGCACTCGCACGCGCATGCCGATCGCCAGGTCGTCTGGAGCCACACCCACAATGTTGGTCAGCATCTGGTAGCCCTCGTCCAGCGTGATGATCGCCGGCGCGTAGGGCGGTTCGAATTCCACCGTCACCGGTCGGTGCACCACAGTCCAGCTGTATACCTCGCCGACACCGCCGCTCGGCGTCCAGCGCAATTCGGCCGAAAGGCATTGGCGGCAATGCTCGGTTGGCGGGAAGTTGGCCAGGCCGCAGGCCTCACAGCGCTGATAGCGCAGCTCCTCTGACCGGCATCCCTGCCAGAACGGAAGGCTGACGTGACTGCTGGCATGGGGTAGCGGCCCGGTCTGCGGTCGCAAAGCGTCCGAACTCATCGCGGTTCGTCTCCAAGGATCAACACTGTGGTGAACAGGGCCCCGGCTCCCCCGTTGCTGCACAACGCAATATGGGCGTCCGGCACTTGGAGGTTGTCCGCCTCGCGCCGCAGCTGCTGAACGCCCCGAACGGCGCGCTGCATCATCTGCGGATTCGAACCCGCGTGGCTGAAGGACATGGTTCCTCCGTCCGTTGTGATCGGATGGCTGCCGCCGATGGCGATGTGGCCGTCGGCGACAAACGGCCCGCCTTCGCCCTCGCCGCAGAATCCGAACGCCTCGAGCTGGCGAATGATCTCGAACGAGAACGGATCGTAGAGTTCCAGCACATCCACGTCGTCAGGCCGAAGTCCGGCGTGGCTGAAGGCACACTCGGCCGCGCGTCTGCCGACTACGCCGTTCACGTGATCGCCGCGCCGGCCCACGAGATCCCACGCGGGTGGGTGCTGATACGACGGGCCGTGGAAGTCCGCGCCGCTGCCCAGCATGTAGATCGGTTGGCTGTCAATGTCCACTTTGTCCAAGTTCGCCACGACCAGCGCGCACCCGCCTTCGGAGGTGGTGGCGCAATCGAGTAGATGAAAGGGTTCGGCGATCGGCCGTGATGCGGTGATGTCCTCCGGAGTGAATGGTCCACGTTGGTAGTAGACGGCTTCGGGGTTTTGCGATCCGTTGTTGCGGATGGTCGCTGCCACCATCGACATTTGTTCGCGCGTGGTGCCATAGACGTGCATGTGCCGACGAGCGATGAGGGCGAACTCTGCGGTGGTGAACATTCCCCACGGCGCCACGAATTCATTCTCCGGCCTGGTCCACGGAGCCGTGGCCTCGTGATCGCGGTATTCGCCTGCTTGAGCGGCGACGAGCACCACCACGTCGGCCATGCCGTGCTCGATCGCGGTGGCAGCCTCGGTGATCATGCCGACCCCAAAGCCCAGTCCCTGCCACGCCGGGCCGATGCGCAGGTCGTAGATCAGCGAGGTTGACAGCGGACCCGCGCTGATTCCGTCCACGTCGTCGAGGGTCAGGCCGGCGTCGCTGAGTGCGCCCTGGATGGCTTTGAGCGCCAGGCCGCGCGAGGTTTCGCCATCTAGGCGGCGCCCCTGGACGGTGTTGTGCACTCCGACGATTGCTGCAGTGCGGCGCTTTGCGCTCACCCTGTCTCCATCCTAATCTTGTGCAGGCATTCAGTTTTCGTCGGCGACAACGCCGAGATAGGTGCCTACGACCTCGTATTCTCGCCCGTCGCGGACAACGCTGCCGATCGTTCTGGTTCGTGGGTCGGCCCGCGCTGTGCCCGGGTTGACGACGTCGATCCGCACGTCCACCGGTCGTGCGGTTTGCGGGTCGGTGATCTCGACGACCATCGCCACGGCGCGTTCGCGCGCGTCCCACTCCACACTGGTGATCCGGTGCCGCGCGGTCAGTTCCATCACCACGGAGTCTTGGCGCACCAGAAAGCGGACGGGTGCGCACAGCTCGTCGGCACGCGGCGGCACGCACAGCGTGACCGCCATGTCACAGTCCCGCCGGCCGTGCACTCGTCGCCCCCGACTCGCGCAAGGCGGCCAGCTCCTGTTCGCCGTGCCCCAGGACGCCCATCAGCACCTCACCTGTGTGCTGGCCATACAACGGAGGCACGCGGCGAATCCAGCGCCGCGGCTTCCCGACGAATACGAAGGGCATCCCGGTGCACAGGAACGAACCGGCAACAGGGTGGTCGACGGTCTCCCAGAACCCCCTGGCCAATAATTGTGGATCGCTCAGCAGTGACGCGGGTGCCACTAGCGGCGCCGCAGCCACCCCGCTTGCGCGCAAGACATCGACCGCTGCGGCCACCGAGCGCCGTGCGGTCCAGTCGGAGATCAGCTTGTCGATCTCGTCAGCATGCTCGCGCCAGTCGCCCTCTCGGAGCTCGGGTTGACCGATCAGGCTCGCCAACGAAACCCGGGCGGCGGCGTCCAGCGCGGCGATCGCCACCCACGCGTCGTCACCTTCGGAGTGGCCCTCGGAGTCGCCCTGAGCGCGGTAGACACCTTGGGGACTCGCGCCCGGGCCCCGATTTCCATCTCGGCGCATTTGGATTCCGTTGCGCGAGTACTCGACTAGCATTTCGGCGGCCACGTTCAGCGCCGACTCCACCATTGTCGATTCGACGTGCATCCCGACCCCGTCCCGGTCGCGGATCACCAGCGCCGCTACGGCAGCGAACGCGGTGTGCAGCCCCGCCATTGGGTCGCACACGCCCCGTGGAATCACGGGCGGGCCGTCGGAATGTCCGGTCATCCACGCCATCCCCGTCGCCTGCTCCATTGTCTGTGCGAAGCCGACGCGGTCACGCCATGGGCCGTCGAGGCCAAACGCGGGCATCCGGACCATGACTGCGTGCGGATTGGCGGCCGCGACCGCATCCCACTCCAGACCGAAATTTTCCATCACCCTTGGGGAGAAGTTCTCCATGACGAGATCGCTCGCGGCAATGAGCTCTAAGGCGATTCCCCGTCCGGCTTCCGTACTGAGTTCGACGCTGATGGCACGCTTATTGTTGTTGCTGCACAAGAACACCGGGCCCCATTCCCACCATTGGTCCCAGCTGGGTGGACGGCCGGCGGCGAACCTCATGCCATCCGGTCGACGAACGCCCTCGAGCTTGATCACATCGGCGCCCAGGGCGCCAAGGAATTGGGTGGCGACCGGCCCTGCCCAGAACGCGGTGAAGTCGGCTACTCGTATGTCGGACAACGGAAGTGCGCCGATATCGGCGGGACCGTGCCGCTCGGGTCGTGGCGGCCAGAGAACGCGCCCGTTATCGGCCCCCAGTAGCGGAGGTCGCCTCGGCGTCCTGGTCGTGATGGCGTCGCTCCGATACGGCACCCGCGGCTGTAGCACGCCGAGCTCTGATTCGACGAACACGCCTCGTTGTACGAAGTGGTCGACCTTTGGCAGCGTGGCCGGTGTGGCAATGGGGGCCACCGGAATTCGGAACGCCACCGCGAGATCGACGATCTCTTGTGTGGTGCGGGCCTCGGTCCATTGGGTGACCATGGCGACAAATTCGTCGCGGCGTGCGGTTCGCCCGGCGAACGATGCCAGGTCGGCATCATCGACCAGGTCGGCACGGTCGATCATCACCAGAAAGTCTTGGAACTGTTGCGCGGTAATGGTGCAGAAGCCAACCATGCCGTCGGCGGTGGGGACGATAGAAGGCAGTTCCAGACTGCGTTGGCGCAGCAGGGAATCCGCACCCAGAACACTGGCCGACATGGCGGATAGGCCACCCATCGCGATCACCATCGCCTCGTACGTCGAGACGTCGATGGTTTCGCCACCGCCACCTCGGGCGGCATGCCGGGCCGTGGCGGCGGCGACCGCTGCGGCGAACGTACCCGCCAGCCACTCACCGAGCCGCCCGCCCGCCTGTACAGGTTCGTCGCCCGGCCAGCCTCGGCCGGCGATCGAGCTGCACAACGCCTGCAGAATGAACTCGTTGGCCAACACCTGGTCGTCGACGTAGGGACCCGTCATTCCGAATGGTGTCACGGACACGACTACCGCCGCCGGACCGGTGTGAGCCGTGATGTCATCGAGCGTCCAACCGTCGGTCAGGTCGGTAAGCACGATGTCGGCGCCGGAAAACAGCGCCGCGACCTGCGCCCGGTCCTGACAAACCACCGACTTCTTGCCCGCAGCCAGATAACCGAACAACGCCCCGGTCGGTGCTTCAACCGACCAACCGTCAGCTGACCAGCCGCGTAACAAATCGCCTTGCGGTGATTCGATTTTCACGACGTCGGCGCCCGCGTCAGCGAACATCTTGCCGCAGTACGACACCGCTATCCCGTTGGACAACTCCAACACACGCCAGTCCGTGAAGGGCGCCCGGGCATGGCGTACCACGCTCAGTTGCCCAGTGTGGTGGCGCGCCGCCGGGCGGATCGCCCGGAAATATCGGCAGCCTCGACCGTCGGCGGCGCCTGTCCCTGTGCCAGTGCCTGCAGGCCGGCTTGCGCCATTCGGGTCCAGGTGTCGAGATCACGCTGACTGGCGTGGTGGCCGACATGGGTGACCACGTCCACGTCGGTGGCCTGGGCGCGGAGGTAGCCCGCTCGGGCGTGGTCCTTTGGGATGTAGCGGAATGGATCGAATGAGTACGCGGCCATGGCGTTTTCGTGGGTGATCTTGTTGATGACCGAGTCGTCGAGGTGGCCCATGGTCTCAATGACGTCCTCGGGCGCGAACGGCCAATTGCTGTCGGAATGCGGGAAGTCGGACTCCCAGCACAACATGTTTTCGTTGAACCAGTCCATGTTCTGCACGCCGACTTTGTCGCTGATGAAGCACGTGTAGAAGTGCCGCTTGAACACATCGGTGGGTCCGCTGTAGCCGGGCGGGAATTTCGCGAGCGTCCAGCCCGAGTGCCGGTTGTAGACATGCTCAGCGCGCCAGAGGAAATACGGTATCCAGCCGACGTCGCCCTCGGTGAGCGAGAACTTGAGCTGCGGGAAGTCGGCGTAGAACTCGGCCCAGATCAGCTCGGTGAAGGTGAACATGCTCATCATCGAGGACGCCGTCATCATCGCGCTGGGCGGCGCGTCCGTCGACAGCTGCGGAGATCGCGAGGCGGAGCCGACATGGGTGCACAGCACCGTGTTGTTCTCGCAGACGGCCTCGAATAGCGGATACCAATGCTTGGTGTGGATGCTGGGCATCTCCAACGCTTCTGGATTCTCCGAGAACGTCACCGCGTGGCAACCCTTGGCTGCGAGCCGCTTGACTTCCTTGGCCGCTTCGGTCACGTCGAACAGCGGCAGGATTCCGCACGGGATGAACCGCCCCGGGTACGCCGCGCACCACTCGTCGACGTGCCAGTCGTTGTACGCCTTGATCATCACCAGGTTGACGTCGCGATCGGGGCCCTGGTTGAGGACCTGGCCCGAGAAGCCGGTGAAGTTCGGGAAGTTCAAACCCGCCAGCTGGCCGCCGGCGTTCATGTCGCGAATCCGCTCATCGACGTTGAAGCATCCGGGGCGCATCTCGTCGTAGCTGCAGGCATCGACGTTGTACATCTCGCGGGGTTTGCCTGCGACGGCATTGAGGCCCATATTCCGTCCGCGAATCTCGCCGTAGTACCACTGCTGGACGTTATCGGGTTCCAGGACCACCCGGGGGGCGAGGTCCTTGTACCTCGTGGGGACATGCGCGTCGAACATGTCCGCCGGCTCGGCGATGTGATCGTCCACGCTGATCAGGATCAGGTTGTCCTTGTTCATGCCGCACTCCCTTACTCCAATGACTAGTAGACAATGGCCTAGGTCATAGTGTCAACGGTGCTCGGTACTTCCAGTCCACACCATTTCGGCACGCACGAGGTCAGTTTCATGGTTCGCTTCGTCGATGCTAAATCCCCGAGTACCAACAGTTATCGGCTGACGTGCGGCAGCGTTTCCCCGTGAGCGCGCGGCTGAACGCGGCATGTTTATTTACGGACGCCGAGCGCGCGATGCACGATCTAGAACAGACTATTAGTCTGCTTTAACCGTTCCCCTGGAAGTAACGTCGGCCAGTT
Source organism: Mycobacterium sp. (assembly GCA_049522835.1). Classification (GTDB taxonomy): domain Bacteria; phylum Actinomycetota; class Actinomycetes; order Mycobacteriales; family Mycobacteriaceae; genus Mycobacterium. The sequence goes on along the minus strand of JBEKNM010000275.1, from coordinate 263 downwards.
CGTCAACTTGGGCGGCTTTGATCACGGCGTCGACGATCTGACGGATACCCCGCGCCGCTTGATCGAGGTCGGGGCAGCCGGCGTCGAGCCAGGCGATGACAGCCTCTGTGGTGAGCGTCGGCAACAGTGCCGCCGCCCAGCTGCGCCATCGGTCGTCGGTGATGTCGGCGAGGTGGCCGCGGGTAACCTCGGTCGCCGTCGATCGAAAGGTGTCGATGACGTCGCGGAATTCGGTTTCACGCGGGGCGTGGCGGAACAGCAGT
>JBEKNM010000274.1:0-6253 GCA_049522835.1 Mycobacterium sp. | reverse complement strand
AGACGACTACGAACACGTCAGCGAGCCATACATAGCGAAGTCTCACGACCTCAACGGGGACCCATCATCCCAGGCCCCATCATTCCGGAGCCCATCATCCCTCGCATCATCGCTGGCATTCCATCGCGCACGAAGCCCGTGACCTCCAGGGCGTGTCCTCGAATGGCTTGCGTGAGGGCTGGATCATCGGCAGTTTCCTCGGCGATCACACCGGTAGGGATGAATGTCAGCTGGCGGCGATAGCCGTTCGCTTTTCGGAACAGTGTAGGCAGGCTGCCGCTCATGCACATGACCTCTGCGCCCTGGTCGAGGTGGGTGTACATGCTGGACACGTGCGCTTGGAGTTGCGCAACGAGATCAAGTGCATTCGATTGGGTGGTGGTGCGTATCCCGCCGGGGATTTCCTCGACGGTGCGGGTTATTTCGCTGTGCCGGTTGAACATGTCCATGTAGAGGCTCATGTCCGCCGGGGTGGCGCCCATCATGCCGCCGCCGTCGGTCAGGCGGATGCTCAGGACGGGTGAACCAAGGATTCCGCGAAGCGCGTACCCGACACTCACTACCGCACCAACACCGAGCGCCGCGAGGGTTGCTCGCCGAGTGAATCCAGCCATGTGATGACCTCTTGGGCAGCTTGATCATGTGTCTGCGGTGAAAGAGCTTCGCGGTCAACGCTGTCCGCGCGGCTACATCAATCGGCGGTGCCATTGGTCGCTGTCCATCTCGCCTCGAGCAGAGCCTTCCGCCAACACGTACTCGATACGGATGGAGCCCGTATCCCTGGGCGCCAGCGGGCCGATTCGTTGCCGGGTGAGAAAACCGACTGCAAGGATGATTGCGGTGATGACGGCGCCCCAGCCCACTACCATCACCAGAACCTCCTGGATGCAGCCAGCCCAACTCCAGCCAATTCCGTGGAACCACGTCATGGTCGCATCGCCTCCAAACTCGTCACCGTTGCTGTATTACCCATCAGCGTGCGCGTTCCGGACACCGTCGAGGTGGTCCAGCGTGGGGTTCTGCACGTCGGCGCTATGGCCGAGGGCTACTTGGGGCTGTGGTTGCGGGTGAGTGCACCGCCGGTCCCGTCATCCCGTCAGGCCCCATCATCCCGCGTGGCATCATCTCGCCGGGTGTCATCTGGCTGCCTGGCGGCATCATCGCGCCCGGCTTCATGTGCTCGTCGGGTTTCATCATCTGCTCGCCCGGTTTCATCTGGCTGCAGCAGGCCATCGTTCCCGGCCCCATGTGTCCGTCTCCGTGACCGCCGAAGCTCCAGCTCAGGAAAAACCCCGAGAAGAAGATCGCTGCGACGATAAACAGGCCGCCGGCGACGATGCCCACCCATGCCAGGGCTTGATTGAGACGACTCGGGTGGCCTGCTCGCGAAGGCCCAACAGCGGGTGGTGCCGCAATCGCCGTGCTCGATTCAGATGCTTCGTCGGTCGGACTCGCCATGGGTTGATCCTCCTGGCTCGATTTGAACAATTGCCGCCATGCTACCCCACCCAGGGTGGGGTGGGGTAGACTGGGGGGTGAGATAGGTCGCTCACTGGGCTATGTTGCCCGTGGCGGCAGCAGGAAGGAGATGGTGATGGCACAGGAGCTGACAGCAAAAAAGCGCGCGGCGCTCAACCGGCTAAAGACGGTTCGCGGTCATCTCGACGGGATCATTCGGATGCTCGAAACCGATGCGTACTGCGTGGATGTGATGAAGCAGATTTCTGCGGCGCAGTCGGCGCTGGAACGCACCAACAGGGTGATGTTGCATAACCACCTCGAAACCTGTTTCTCGGAGGCAGTCCTGGGCGGGCGCGGAGCAACAGCCATCGAGGAACTTGCCGACGCCCTCAAGTTCAGTCCCGCCTTGACCGGCCCGGACGCCTGTTTGAATGGCACCACTGCCGACGAGACCGTGGGAGCTGGCACGGGAACGTAGCAGCTGCCACGCGGGATCGCTCCGTCCATGTTCCGCACGGACCATGTGGCGAATCACCAGCAGCAGACAGGTCGTCGCTTACGGCGGCAGAGCCAGGCCGGCGCTAACGAGGATGGCGCCGGCTGCCGCGGAGGCGAGCAGGGTTAGCAGGACACCACGGCGGCCGACTAGCAGCACGACGACGGCGGCAGCGAGGACGGCGTATTGCCATGGCTGGGTTAGTGCGCGGGCGAGGGAGATCGCAGAGCCAAGGATGGCGCCGACGGATGCTGGCCCCGCGCCATCGAGAAACGCCCGCGCGGTGGTGTTAGTGCGCAGCTGCACGAAGTGGCGCCCGCCTAGCAGCACGAACGCGAACGAGGGGCTGAAAGCGACGACGGCAGCAACGACACCACCGAGTAGCCCGGCCGCGGCGTAGCCCACGACGGCGACTGTCTGGACGACGGGGCCGGGGGTGATTTGGCCCAGTGCGACTGCGCTGAGAAACTGGCCGCCGGTCATCCAGTGGTAGTGGTTCACGGCGTCGTTTTGCATCAACGGGATGATCACAAACCCGCCTCCGTAGGACAGTGCGCCGACCTTAAATGCCACCCAGATCAGCGATACGAGCGTGCCGGCGCTCAGGGTTCCCATTGCCAGCAAATGCAGGGGCACGATCGCGGTCGGCCCGGCGGTATCGCGGCGCTGGCGTCGACTGGTGATCTCGAGCGTGCCGCAGGCCAGCAGCACGAGCACCAGCCAGGTTCCAATGGTGGCCCCGGCGATCAGGCCCACCACTAGGTAAACGACCCAACGCAGTCGGGCCGCTCGGCCGCTATCGCCCGCGCGCCGCCAGCTCGCCGGTAGCAGTCCGGCCCCGGCGTGCACCGCGACTGCGGCGACTGCTGACCCGGCGCCGGCACCAGCAGCCAGGACCGAGCGCGGGGGCGTGCCCTCGAGAAACAGTGTCGCCAGCGCGAGGATCAGGACCAGGCCGGGAGTGATGAACGCAGCTCCGCCCAGCACTGCGCCAGAGCGGCCGCGGACTCGCCAGGCGCAGAAGATCGCGAGCTGGGTGGAGGCAGGCCCAGGCAGCAAGTTACAGGCCGCGACGGCGTCTTCGAACTCGACCGACGTCAGCCATTGCTTGCGCCCGACGCACAGATCGCGCAGCAGCTTGATATGGGTGGGCGGTCCGCCGAAGCCGATACATCCCATGCGTCCCCACTCCAGAACTACCGCGGCCAGGCTCGGCGGCTGTCCGGAGCGCACGTCCGCGTGGGCGTCGCTCATCGGGCCGTGGCCAGGGTCAACCGCTCGATCGGTATGCCGGCCGAGCCCCCGAGCTGATTGGACGCTGTCGTGGTCAGGCCGCTCGGGCGGTCCAGGTGTAGCTGCGTATCTCGGTGCGCCCGGTCCAACGTGCTCGGGCGTGGGCGTGTTTGACACCGGGCACTGTGGTGGCCGTGGCTTCAGCGGTTGCGATGATCTCGGGGTCGACTCCATCGAGTAGGCGGTGAGCGGCCGTGGCCGGGTCACGCGCTCCGCTGATGAGATGCATACAGGCAATCATCGCCGACTAACAGGTCCTGCGCCCAGCCAGTTAGACCAGTGAGTCCGGTCTTCGTATGAGGTCGCCGACGGTTCGGTTCGCCACCTTTGGTGCTTGAGGGGATTTGCCGCCAGCCCCGCCGCCTGAAACAGCACCCGGGCCACCGTCGCATGAGTGCCCTCGGTGGGATTCGAACCCACACTGGACGGGTTTTGAGTCCGTTTCCTCTGCCAGTTGGGATACGAGGGCTTTTGTGATTTAGATCCGGCCTCCTAAACCTTAAAGGAGCCTCCCACCATAGAGGATCGGTGTGATCGTCCCGTCGCACCGCCCCCCGACGTCGCTGGTCGCAGCCGCGCACGAGACAATGTCCGTCATGACAGGCCCCACGACCGACACCGACGCCGCTTTGCCGCGCCGGGTCCTGATCGCGGAAGACGAAGCGCTCATCCGACTCGACCTGGCCGAGATGCTGCGAGAGGAGGGTTACGACATCGTCGGCGAGGCCGGCGACGGCCAGGAAGCCGTCGAACTGGCCGAACGTCACAAGCCCGACCTGGTGATCATGGATGTGAAGATGCCGCGCCGCGACGGCATCGACGCGGCGTCGGAGATAGCCACCAAACGCATCGCGCCGATCGTGGTGCTGACCGCGTTCAGCCAACGTGACCTGGTCGAACGCGCCCGCGATGCCGGGGCGATGGCCTACCTGGTGAAGCCGTTCACCGTCAGCGACTTGATCCCGGCCATTGAATTGGCCCTCAGCCGCTTCAGCGAGATCACCGCGCTGGAACGCGAAGTAGCGACGTTGTCTGACCGGCTGGAGACCCGCAAGCTCGTCGAACGGGCCAAAGGCCTGTTGCAGGCCCAACAGGGCATGACCGAGCCCGAGGCGTTCAAGTGGATTCAGCGTGCCGCGATGGACCGGCGGACCACCATGAAACGAGTTGCCGAAGTGGTACTGGAAACCCTCGACACTCCCGAAGACGCCTGACCGCGAGCAGTCGCAGAATCGCACGGATGCGTGCAACGCGGTGCGATTCTGCGACTGCTCGGCAGCGGGAGGTCCCCCAGCTCGGCAGCGGGAGGTGCCCCCAGCTCGGCAGTGTTACCGGGCCACGATGACCGACGAGCCATGGCCGAACAGGCCCTGGTTGGCGGTGACGCCGACCGTGGCGTTCTCCACCTGCCGGCCGGTCGCTTGTCCGCGCAGCTGCCAGGTCAGCTCGCAGACCTGGGCGATCGCCTGGGCCGGGATGGCCTCGCCGAAGCATGCCAACCCGCCGGACGGGTTGACCGGTACCTTGCCGCCGATGGTGGTCGCGCCGCTGCGTAGCAGCGCCTCGGCTTCACCCTTGGCGCACAGGCCGAGGTGCTCGTACCAGTCGAGTTCCAGCGCGGTGGACAGGTCGTAAACCTCGGCCAGACTCAGGTCCTCGGGTCCGATACCCGCCTCCGCGTAGGCCGCATCCAGGATCTGATCCTTGAACGCCCGGTCCGGTGCGGGCACTGCCGCGGTGGAATCCGTTGCGATATCTGGTAATTCGGGCAGATGTTGCGGGTAGCGGGGGGTGACCGTGCTGACGCCGCGCACCGAGGGCACGCCGTCCAGCGAGCCGAGGTGTTCACGCGCGAACTTCGCGCTGGCCACCACCAATGCGGCCGCGCCGTCGGAGGTGGCGCAGATGTCCAGCAGCCGTAATGGATCGGCCACCACCGGGCTGGCGAGCACGTCCTCGACCGAGGACTCCTTGCGGAACCGGGCGTTCGGATTCTGCAGGCCATGCCGGGAGTTCTTGACCTTCACCTGCGCGAAATCCTCGAGCGTGGCGCCGTACAGATCCATCCGCCGCCGGGCCAGAAGGGCGAAATACACCGGGTTGGTGGCCCCGATCAGGTGGAACCGCTGCCAGTCGGGATCGTTGCGGCGCTCGCCGCCCACGGGTGCAAAAAAGCCCTTTGGCGTGGTGTCGGCGCCGATTACCAGCGCCACGTCGCAGAAACCGGCCAGGATCTGGGCACGCGCGCTCTGCAGCGCCTGCGAACCGCTGGCGCACGCCGCATAGCTCGAGCTGACCGGAACCCCGTTCCAGCCGAGCTTCTGCGCGAACGTGGCGCCGGCGATGAATCCCGGATAACCGTTGCGGATAGTATCTGCGCCGGCGACCAGCTGGATCTGACGCCAGTCCAAGCCGGCTTCGCGTAGCGCGGCGCGTGCGGCGATCACCCCGTATTCGGTGAAGTCGGTGCCCCATTTGCCCCATGGGTGCATTCCGGCGCCGAGGATGTACAGCGGTTCGGGCGTCATGGGCGCCGCTCCTCCTGCCCTTTCCCGATCGCACTGCTCTGTATATCGTCGCCGGCGCGTGCGATCCTCCACGCGTGCACGATGCGTTCGACGCCGTCGTCGTCGGTGAACAGCGGCATGGTGGTCATCTCCATCTCGATGCCGACCTTCAAGTCGGCGGCCGTCGTGCCCTCGACCACCTTGCCCAAAATGATCAGCCCCTCGTCGGACAGTTCGACCGCGGCGACGGCGAACGGCTCGAAGGGATCCGGGGAGGGATACGGCGGGGGTGGTGCGTACCGGTTTTCGGTATAGCTCCACAGCGTTCCCCGGGTCGACAATGCGACGGACTCTAGTGTGTCGCTAGCGCAGGCCGGATTGGGGCAGTTGTTCTCCCGGGGCGGGAAAACGTAGGTGCCGCACAGGGGGCACTTACTGCCGATCAGATGCGGGATGCCGGCGTCGTCGGTGGTGAACCATCCGTCGATCGCCGCTT
>JBEKNM010000273.1:0-6257 GCA_049522835.1 Mycobacterium sp. | reverse complement strand
CAGGGCGCAGGATCGTCTCGACGCCGGTGAGCGGCTGCCGCTGCTCGGTGTGCCGATCGCGATCAAAGACGATGTCGACGTCGCCGGCGAGGTGACGACGTTCGGCAGCGGCGGTCACCGCCCGGCCGTGACTTCTGATGCGGAGGTGGTCCGCCGGCTGCGTGCTGCGGGCGCGGTCATCATCGGCAAAACCAATGTGCCCGAGCTGATGATTTTTCCCTTCACCGAGTCGCTGACGTTCGGAGCTACCCGCAACCCGTGGAACCCCGAGCGCACTCCGGGCGGAAGCAGCGGCGGCAGTGCTGCCGCGGTAGCCGCCGGGCTGGCTCCGCTGGCATTGGGATCCGACGGCGGCGGCTCAATTCGCATCCCGTCGACCTGGTGTGGCCTGTTCGGCGTGAAACCGCAGCGCGATCGGGTCTCTTTGGAGCCGCACGACGATGCGTGGTACGGACTGAGTGTCAACGGCCCGATTGCGCGGTCGGTGATGGACGCGGCGTTGTTCCTCGATGCGACGACAACGGTGTCAGGTCCGGAAGGCGAGTTCGTGACCGCGGCGGCGCGCGATCCCGGCAAGCTGCGAATTGCCTTGAGCACCAAGGTCCCAACGCCGGTGCCGGCCAGGGTTGGAAAGGCAGAGTTGGAGGCGGTCGACCAGGCCGGTGCGTTGCTTCGCGATTTGGGCCACGAGGTCATCAGCCGCGACCCTGAGTACCCGCCGTCGGCGATCTACGGCAACTACCTGTCCCGTTATCTGCGGGGGATCAGCGACGACGCGGACGCGCAGGCTCACCCGGAACGCCTCGAAGCACGCACCCGCAACCTGGCGCGCTTGGGATCCTTTTTCTCGGACCGGCGGATGACCGCTATTCGCGCCGCGGAGGAGAGACTGAGCACCAGGATCCAGTCGATCTTCAACGATGTCGACGTCGTCGTCACGCCGGGCAACGCGGCGGGCCCGTCCCGCATCGGCGCCTACCAACACCGGGGCGCGGTGTCGACGCTGCTGCTGGTGTCACGGCGGGTTCCCTATCAACAGATCTGGAATGTCACCGGCCAGCCCGCCGCGGCCGTGCCGTGGGACTTCGACGGTGACGGCCTGCCGATAGCTGTGCAGCTCGTCGGCCGCCCGTACGACGAAGCGACGCTGTTGTCGCTCAGCGCGCAGATCGAAGCCGCACGACCCTGGGCCCACCGGCGACCGCCGGTGTCATGACATTGATCTGACTGGCGCCGACCCGCTTCGCCCGGCTGCGCCGCGCTCGCGATCGACACCGGAAATTGCCTGCCAGGCGGCCAGCTTGGCGCCCGGCCGCATGACATGAGCCGGACTAGTCGATGGCAGCCGCTGGAAATGGAACTGCTCAGCTAGGTCTCGCGTGCCGGCCAGGCGGCGATACAGCTCGGTCGCCTTGGCGCCGTTGAAGTACACCTGTGTGATGGTCGGGTAGTTGGCAAACAACTCGGTAAAGTTGTTGATCACCATGCTTTTCGGGTCAATCGCGGAGTCCGCGCTGCCGATTCGGCGGCACTTGTGCAGCACGTCCCAGAGCGCGACACCGTGGGATCGCAACGCGGCCAGCCGGGACTCATATGGCGAGTTTGCGTCGAATCCGAAAAGCTCACTGGTGATCGGCCAGAACGCATTTCGCGGATTTGCGTAGTACTGGCGTGCCGCCAGTGATTGGGCGCTGGGAAACGAGCCCAGGATCAGCGTCCTGGCGTTGTCGTCGATAACCGGCGGGAATCCGTGCAGAAGCGGTGCGCTCATCACTTCACATCATGACCGGTTGAGGTTGTACGTTGACGACGTGGATGACCCTGTGCGCGATCCAGTCGACCAGAACATCGATGATCTGTTCGACGGGCTCGAGGGCACCGCGCGCACCGAGCGGGTCGAGCTCGTGCAGTGGCTGCTTGAGCAGGGCATCACCGCCGACGAGATCCGGGCCACCCACCCGCCACTGCTGCTGGCCACCCGCCACATCGTCGGCGACGACGGCACCTACATTTCGGCGCGGGAGATCAGTGAGCGCTACGGCGTTGACCTGATGCTGCTGCAGCGCGTACAGCGCGCCATCGGTCTGGTCAGTGTGGACGACCCCGATGCGGTCGTTCACATGCGCGCTGACGGTGAAGCCGCCGCACACGCCCAGCGGTTCGTTGAGCTGGGCCTGGATCCCGATCAAATGGTGCTCGTCGTCCGGGTGCTCGCCGAAGGTCTGTCACGTGCTGCCGAAGTCATGCGTTACACCGCGCTGGCGACGATCATGCGCCCGGGAGCTACCGAGGTGGAAATCGCGAAGGCGTCCAAGGCGCTGGTGAGCCAGATCGCGCCGATGCTCGGCCCGATGATCCAGGACATGCTGTTCATGCAGTTGCGGCACATGTTGGAGACCGAAGCCGTCAACGCCGCCGAGCGGGCCGCCGGTAAACCGTTGCCGGGAGCGCGCCAGGTCACCGTCGCTTTCGCCGACTTGGTCGGCTTCACCCGCATAGGTGAGGCGGTATCGGCCGAAGAGCTGGGGCAACTTGCGAGCCGGCTGGCCGACCTCGCTCGTGACGTGACCGTCCCGCCGGTGCGGTTCATCAAGACAATCGGGGACGCGGTGATGTTTGTCTGCCCTGATCCGGCGCCACTGCTGGATGGCGTCCTGAAGCTTGTTGAGGTCGTTGATACCGACAACGACTTCCCCCGATTGCGAGCGGGAGTAGCCTCCGGGATGGCCGTGAGCCGCGCCGGTGACTGGTTCGGTCATCCGGTCAACGTGGCAAGCAGGGTCACCGCTGTTGCGCGCCCGGGTGCCGTGCTCGTCGCCGATTCGGTGTGGGAGGCCCTCGAGGTTACAGCCGATATCGGCGAATCCGGCCAATTCCAAGGGTCTTTCGCCGGGCAGCGTCGCCTCAAGGGCATCAAGAATGAAGTCAGACTCTATCGGGTCCGGCGCGGCAGCGGCTCGAGTGGTTCCAGTGGCTCCGACGACGGTGACTGACACGGGATCGTCCAGGTAGCCCCGGTGTTCGCCGGGGGCGAACTACCTCAACGGCGAACCGGCCCGGCACCGGGTGGACGTTCGCTGCTGGTGAACGTGTTTCCATATCATGTGCAACGGTGTAATCATGTAATCATGGAATCTCATCAACATGGGCGCCGGTACGGTCGCCCCGGCGGCTGGCAGCAAGCTCACCAACCCGATGCCAGTGGCGCAGCCGAATGGTTCGCCGGACGCCTTGGAGACTGGTTCGACGGAGACCCCACGGTCATCATCGACCGCGAAGAGATCACGGTCATCGGCAAGCTGCCTGACCCCGAGAGCTCCGGAAAAGAAGAAAGCGAGGCCCGCGCGGAAGGCCGGGTCTCGCGATTCCGCGAAGAAACCCGGTCAGAGCGGATGAAAATCGCCGATGAAGCTCAGGATCGCTATGGACGCAAGGTTTCCTGGGGCGTAGAGGTTGGCTCCCAAGCCGGCACAGAGCGAATTCTGTTCACGCACATCGCCGTACCCGTGATGACACGCTTGAAGCAACCGGAACGCCAGGTGCTCGACACGCTGGTCGACGCGGGTGTTGCCCGGTCGCGAGCCGACGCACTCGCATGGTCGGTCAAGCTGGTCGGAGAGCACACCGAGGAATGGCTGGACAAGTTACGCACCGCAATGTCGACGGTCGATGATCTGCGCGCCGAGGGGCCCGATCTTCAGCCGTAGACGGTGCGCGCACATTGTTCGCCACGCTCATGGCGCGTCATTACTTATTCACTTGCGTCCTTGCAGGATTCCCTCGATATTGCGTTCGGCGAGCGCGGTGATGGACATGAAGGGGTTGCAGCCGAGGTAGCCCGGAAGCAGTGACGCATCGTTGACATACAATTTGTCGTACCCTTTGACCCTGCCGTAGGCGTCCGTGGCTTTGCCCCGAACAACCCCGCCCATCGGGTGAACTGTGTTGGGCGCGAATATCTTTCCTTGGAAGAGGTCGTCGCGATACTCCACCCGGTTAACCGTTGTCACCTTGTCGAAAACCAGCTGGGCTTTCTCGCGCAAGTGATCGGTATTGCCCTCCGGCCAGCTGATGGCGATCGAGTTCGAAGCCCGGTTATAGGCAATGTCAGCACGGTCACCGGTCCTGACCATCACGTAGTAGCCCAACGCGAACGTCTCGACGGGAAGCGGGATCGAGAACATGCTGGCGTACACCGGGTTATCCGGATCGTCTCGCCCGTCGAGGTTGATCAGTCCCGCCAGGGCTTGCTGGGTACCTGCGGGATCGCTGGGCTGGAGTGCGTGGGCAACCATGATGTCCCCGTTGTTTCCGTATCCACGGCCGACCTCATCGCTCAAGTTGGGCAGCGCCCCGGTCTCACGGGCACGCAACAACAGTTCGGTGGTACCGAGCACTCCGGCGTTGAGATGCAGCTCGTCACAGCCGAGTTCGGCCCTGCCCACCTCTTTGCCGAATCGGTCGATCTCGCGGGTGGATACCACGTACTCACTCGAGCGCTCACGCCGAATACCAGTCACCTCGGTCAGCGGCTTCAAGGTGACCTTGCCGGTTGCCAGCGCAGCAGCGATATAGGTCTGATCAACACTGCCGACCCTGCCGTAGTTGTTCCCGTACTGCTGTTCGAAGTCGAACGCTGACCGCGGAACCTGGCCTGCCTCTTCTTTTTTCATGTAGTCGAACGAATACGCGCTGCCGTTGTAGTCAACGCCGTAGCCCGCTGCCGCCGCGTACTGGCGCCCCACTCTGGCGTATTGGAACCATGGCGTCTGCTCGAACCAATCCATGTCGCGATAGCTGATCCGAAGCATTGCTCTGGCGCGCTCGATGTAGGTTCCCAGGAAAACAGCGGGGTCGATATCCGGGAAGGCCGCTTGAACCTGAGCCGAGGTCGGAATTGCGGCAATTGCCGCGTTGATCATCGACCCTCCGCCGACGGCCGCCCCGCGGAACACAGTGTGCGCGCCGTGCACAATCTTTTCGCAGATCCCGGCCTGAACCGGCTGGGGTGAGGGCGCGTGCTTGGCCACGTCCTCTACCGAAACGCCGCGATACGACGACACCAGGCTCGGTGGGACCGACGTGAACCAGCCCGCGCGGTTGTCCGCGGGTAGCATTCGCGAGAAGCGTTTGCCGTCCGCGTCAGCGGTGTTCCACCATCTGCCTCTTTCCAGAATCAGGGTGTCAATGCCGGCTTGGCCAAGCCGCAGCGCCGAAACCCCGCCGCCGTAGCCGCTACCAACCACGATGGCCCGGTAATGGGGCCGCAGCGGCGTTGAGGCGGCAAATCTGCTGAGTTCGACGGCCCCAGCGCCCAGAGCACCCACAGCAATCCCTGCGGCGGCACCCAGAAAACGTCGCCGTGACAAGGTCATTCAGCGCCTCCACTAGGTCGTCTGGCCCAACCCAAGACCGAAGCGGCCGTCACCGCCGATGCCCGCACTCGGCGAACTGTGACTCATCTAACTTTTGGGTGACCGTACTACTGGGTGGGGCATTTAGGCTAACCTGAAAGGCATAACAGGTTATCGATGCGTATTCTGACGTCCTGGATTTCTTGTTTTGTCGCACCTTTCTTGTTTCGCGGCCGCGCAGCGGCCTTTCGACCGGAGACATCGGCTGTGAGTTGGAAGGAACCCAAGAGGTATCTGTGGCTGCTCGCAGCCCTCGTCCCAGCGCTTGTCTTCGCATCATGGCTGGCGGTGCGGGTTACTGGCCTCAGCGCGTTCTGGTGGGCCGGCCCCATCCTGGCGTTCGGGGTCATTCCGGTTGTTGACCACCTGATCGGACGCGACGCGGACAATCCTCCCGAAAGCGTCCTCGCATGGCTGGAAAACGACCCATTTTACCGCTGGGCCACGTACCTCTACCTGCCCAATCAGTACCTATCGCTGCTGTTCGCCTGCTGTCTGTGGAGCGACGATGGCAGGCACACGCTGAGTTTTCTCGACGAGCTCGGGCTGATGGCGACGGTCGGGCTCAGCGGTGGCCTCGCCATCAACGCCGCGCATGAATTGGGACACACGCGAGCACGGGCCGAGAGACGCCTGAGCAAGGTCGCGCTCGCGCAGACTTGCTACGGGCATTTCTTTGTCGAGCACAACCGCGGACACCACGTCCGGGTCGCTACCGCCGAGGACCCTGCCAGTGCGCGATTCGGCGAGAGCCTTTACGCCTTCATTCCACGGTCGGTAATTGGCAGTGTGCGCTCTGCCTGGCGCCTCGAAGCCGCGCGGTTGGCCGGGATCGGGAAATCC